>NZ_LGSU01001325.1 GCF_002260545.1 Hydrocoleum sp. CS-953
GCAACCATTGGTACTGCATTGTTTAAACATTCTAGAGTTGTATTCATACCTGCATGAGTAATAGTCAGAGTAGCTTTTTGCAGTAGTTCTAACTGGGGTGCATATTTGACAACTAGGGGATTTCCCGGTAA
The DNA here is from genome assembly GCF_002260545.1 of Hydrocoleum sp. CS-953. Lineage (GTDB taxonomy): Bacteria > Cyanobacteriota > Cyanobacteriia > Cyanobacteriales > Microcoleaceae > Trichodesmium. Next base: position 132 of record NZ_LGSU01001325.1, read on the forward strand.
GTTGGGTAGAGATTCTGGAGTTGCAGAACCTCCCAGAGAAATAACTAACTGAGCATCCAACCCTTCACAAGCTGTAGCAATTTTATCAAAGACATCAACCTGGGAATTGACTAAAGTTCCCAGAGAAGCATAAATCAAAGGTTTTCCTGTCAACTTATCCCAAGGAAAGGGAACAGGTTCTCTAGTACCTGAATAATGAAATGGTCCCGTAAAATGAAANCTGTAGCAATTTTATCAAAGACATCAACCTGGGAATTGACTAAAGTTCCCAGAGAAGCATAAATCAAAGGTTTTCCTGTCAACTTATCCCAAGGAAAGGGAACAGGTTCTCTAGTACCTGAATAATGAAATGGTCCCGTAAAATGAAACCACTCCGGCAAATTTTCCCTGGGAAATTCTAACTCAGCAGGTTGTTGACTAATTTGAGCCAGTTGATAATTAGGAAAATCAGTCCGAAAACTGTAATATTCCAAGGATTTTGAACTACCCCCATAAATACAAATAATGACGCCCATATATGTACTGCTAAAATAGCGCCAGAATCTAGATATTCTGGACCATATAAAAGTAAGACTGTAGGAGTTGATAAAAATGTCATGGGAATGGCGATCGCATAAGCTATTAAAGCCATTAAGTTAAATAATTGTTGCAGTTTTTTATAATATAGTTCTTGGCTAACTTCCCTAGCTTTAACAATAGAAGGAAATGCTGAAGCAACCAAAGATGTAGCAATAAAATACCATGATTCTGAAATTCTTACAGCAGCAGAATAGACTCCAACTACATCATCCCCTGCCATTTTGCCAAGCATAATCGTATCAACTTTCATGTAAATTGTAATAGCTAAACTTGTTAAAATTAGAGGCCAGCTTTCTTGGATTAGTGTCATAGCACGGTTAAAATTCCAACGCCATGCTGTCAGAGAATGATGTACTTGAAAAACAGATATCAATCCTACTCCTATTAAAATTGGTTCTACAGCTTTTACCCCTGCAAATGCTAAAATAGATGCTTCAAATTGAACCAATAAAATTGTGACCAAACTGCTGATAATATATGCTCCTCTTTTAGCAATAACTGTATATTTTGACTCAACTTGAGACTGGAACCAAAGTTCAATCACATCAAATGCTAAAAAAATATTTCCACCAGCAATTATTGCCACTAATGCAAGAGTTAATCGCTCTTGTGGACGTAGTACAAAAACTACTCCAACCGCCAGAAATAAACTAATAAAACCACCAATAACTTTGAGAACAAAAGCAGTACCAAGGATTTCATCTTTATTTTCTGGCTTTCTCACCATGTCCCTGACTACCAAGCGGTCTAATCCTAGTTTGGCAATGATGCCAACCAACGTGACAATTGCGATCGCAAAAGATAAACTGCCTAATCTTGTTGGCCCTAAATAACGAGCGACAAAAACGCTGACTATCAGAGTTAAACCTTTGCCGAAAATTCGATCAAAATATAGCCATACTGTATTGCTAATTATCTTACGAGTTCCTGGGCTTAATTTTTCTCTGAATCCACGGAACTTTTTTAACATTATATCCTTTAGACTTGAATCAAAATTTGCTTTGGAGTTTTCTTTTAAGCAATTTCCACAGAAATAGAGTATCAATTATAGCATCAATTTATTTAAGACAAAGCTCAATAATTTTGCACTTTATTAATCAGCAAATCCTTAATCAACTTTTTTTTTGTGAAACATCTATTCTCATTTTAATTGCTATTATAACGTAATAAATCCACCCAAAATTAAAGTTAAAAATATTACTATCAGTCATATTAATCATAATCAAAAGTGTATAAAATAAAAGAGGAAAAAATGAACCATCACCTGGTTGATTTCGAGTTAAATAAACTACAGATTTAAAAGCAGTGTTAATGAAAGAAATTCCATACAAAATTAATCCAACTAATCCTAACTGTAGTATTAGATCGTACCATCCTTGATGAGCGTGAGGTGGAACCCAGCCCCAAACAGTTTGAATACCATCAGCAGGACTTTCAGGACCTCGCCAAGATTGCCAAAAACCAACTACTCCATAACCAAATATGGGACGTAATTTCATTCGTTCTACTATCTGAGGCCAAACTTCACCTCTTCCTGAAAAGTTAGCATTTTTGCCCATAGCAGTGTAAATAGCTGCCTCATTTTCTTTAAACATAAGAAAAGCACAAATTGCTATGACTATTACAATAAACACACAACTAAACCCCAATCTAGGAGGCAAATGTTTAATGAGACGAAGCACAAATAACATTGCCATACAGGTTAGCCAACTAATAAAAGCCCCTGAAGAGTTAGCCATTTGCATTGTCAAAATTGAAAATACAATAATAACTAAAGAAAGTTGACGTTGTTTGGGATTATAAATAGCGTTTACTGACCACATTGCTATGTTTAAAGCCATCAAGCTTCCCAAATATATTGGATGACCCAGAACTCCTCTCCATCCTTTACCAATTCTGCCTTTAGAGGAACCAAGAGCATAAAAAATACTCGTAAATAGAACTACTGCATTAGTTCGTCTAATTGTCGCAGCAATGTCGTCCATGCTGTATCTGGTGGCAATATGAGTAGAGATAACCCCTAATCCTAGAAATGCTAATGATACTCGGAAAGTAAGAATAGGGGTTTCTGACCAAAAGGCAGACAACATGAAATAAATGCAAAATAAGCCCAGAAAAGGATCTGTTACAAGTAGAAGTAATAGGGAATTAGGAAAGATTTTGCGGAACCAAGATTTTAAAACAAAAATAGCACAAATATAAATTCCTAATGTTAGTATCATCTGAGCAATACTGCGATCATGAATGCTAAAAGATCTGGGGCTTAACAGACTAAAAGGTGGAATTCCTACACCATTCATCATATATAGAAAGGTGTGGAGAAATAAACTTTCGAGGATCGGAGCTAGTTTTTTGTTGCTAGCCATTTGAAAGGCTAAAAGTAGACAAACTAATCCTAAAGGTATTAATACACAGAGGACTATCGGCTCCAATAGTAACTTTTTCATAATCGCTGCTACGAGGGAATACTAAGATTTCCTGTCTGCCTATATTTCTACTACGGTACTTTTACCGTACTTTGGGACTACTGCTAGAAAATGCTAAGATTTATGATTAAGTTTGACTAAAAGTTTGAGTATATCCCTAGTGGTTAGAATAAATATGGTCTATGTAGGTTTGGCCAAAAAAATAATTGACCCAGCTTTGAGTCTGAGTCTGCTAGGTTTAGCATTTATTACTTGGCCATCTTCTAGTCGCGCTGAATTTCTACCTGCTCAAGAGAAAGCTACAGATACCTTAACCCTAAGCTGTCCTCAATTGGAAGAGGACTATATTCTAGGATCAGGCGATCGCATCAATGTTAAATTTTTAGAACTAGAAGAATTAAATGACCAATATTTGATTCCAGCAGATGCTTCCATATCTATGCCTATGATTGGTAGTATATCAGTAGCTGGCCTAACGATTCAACAATTTACTAAGGCCATTAAAGCTGAATACCTTCGCTTCTTTAAAGACATTCCCTTGGTCTCTGTCACCCTTTTGGCTCCTCGCCCTGTAAACGTTTTAGTATCTGGAGAAATAGCTAACCCTGGATCTTACACAATTCCTTTAAGCACTGGTTCAGGAGATCCCAGACCAGGAATTCAAAACCCTAATATCACAGAAGCAATTGAGTTGGCTGGAGGAGCTACCCTAACTGCTAATCTTCGCCAAGTACAGGTCAGCCGAGGCCAAACTTCTACAGAGGAACAACAGTTTCAAGTCAATTTGTGGCAACTTATAGAAAATGGGGATCGTTGTCAAAATATTACACTGCGAGATGGGGATAGTATTTTTATTCCGACTGCCAATAACTCTAATTTAACACAAGTACGTCAGTTAGCATTGAGCAAATTGGCCACTGATATAGAACAACCCCGTTCTGTTGTTGTAGTAGGTGAAGTTAAACGTCCAGGAAGCTATGTAGTCCAAGGAGGAAATACTACCATTGAAATCAGGCTCGGAGGTTTGCCAACTGTTACCCGTGCCCTTCAACTTGCTGGAGGTGTAGAGTCATCAGCAGCTCTGCGTCAAATTCAACTAAAACGTTTGACCAGTATTGGTACAGAACAAATTATCAACATAGATTTATGGAAACTCTTACAACAAGGAGATCTAAATCAAGATACTATAGTCCAAGATGGAGATACAATTATTGTTCCTAGAGCTACTAACATTAGGCCAGCAGAAGTTACTGAAGTTGCAAAAGCGAATTTTGTTCCTACTACTATTCAAGTTAGTGTAGTAGGAGAAGTTGTCAGACCAGGGTTAATAGAAATTCCCTCTGGTGCAACTTTAAATCAGGCTTTGCAAGCAGCAGGAGGAGAGAACTCAAGAGCAAAGAGAGGCTTGGTTCAACTAATTCGCCTTAATCGCAATGGGAGTGCAGTTAAACGAGAAATAGAGATCGATCTAGCCGCAGGAATCAATGAACAAGTAAATCCCCTACTCAAAAATCAAGATATAATTATAATTAGTCGTTCTAATTTAGCAGTTTTTTCTGATAATATAAATGTTTTGTTAGGTGCTTCAGTGCTTCCTTTTGTGAGAATTATTCAAGCTTTTGGTTTAACCCCAAGGTAATAGCTAAGACAATAGGCTGATAATTTTAGGTAGTGGTGAAAAAGTATGATGTAGGAAAAAAGAAACAGACAATAGGCAAGACCAGAGTCACTGAATATTTCTAATGTTTAACTATTTTTAGGACTATTAAAATTTAATTATAAAGCTTCACTAGAAATATGGAAGATCAAAAAGATTATAGAGAATTTTTATCTAAAGATAGTGCTGTATTGCCTCCGAGTTTCACAGCTAACTCCCAAGATGATAATGAGGAACAGTTGGATATAGGTTGGCTGTTTGGGGTTCTCTGTCGAAGGGCACCGATCATAATATTTATAGCAATAACAGTCATCGGCAGTTTAGGTAGTGTAATCGTTTTGTTAGGGCGACGTCAGCTTCCAGTTTATGAAGGATATTTTAAGCTTTTGGTAGAGCCTATTAGTGCTGAAGCACAATTAGACAGGTTAGCGATAAGTAGTGAAACTCTTGCTAAAAATTTCCAAACTACAAAGGATACCTTAGATTATGATTCCCTGGTTCGTTTTTTGAAGAGCGATCGAATGATGGGGCCAATTATTGAGGAAATGAACAGTCAAAATGATGATGTAGCTTATAATACCGTAATTAGTAATCTTCAAATTAGTCGGGTTATGGTAGAAGATGCAAAACCAGTACCTAGAGGCACTAAAATTATAGATATACGTTATCAGGATGGAAGTCCAGAGCGAGTAGAATTTTTGATTAATAAACTAGCTTTAGTTTATCTAGAATACAGCGGTTATGAACGATTAATTACGGTTAAAAATGGGATTAAATTTATTGAAGATCAACTTCCAGGATTAGAAGAAAGAGCTAATAATCTTAAAAAAGAAATTCAAGATGTACGGCAGCGTTATAATGTTATAGATCCAGAATTAAATGCTCCTGGCTTATATCGTCAGCAACAACTTCTTCAGGAAAAAAGATTAAACCTCGAAGCTCAAATAGCTAATACTAAAGTTGTCAAGGCTAATATACAAAAACACTTAGAGGAAGGAAATGCTACTACTATTTTGGCTGATAGAACCAGTGCCTATAAAATATTAATTGAACAGCTCCAAAATGTAGAAGGAAGAATAGCTGAAAAATCATCTCTACTTCGTGATGATAGCCCTATCCTCAGAACTCTACGCCAACAAGAAGCAAATTTGCGTTCCCTCTTGTTTGAAGAAGCTCAAAAAATTATGAAAAATATAGATGCTGAACTTGAGGGTTTAGAGGAAAAATATAAAATTATACTTGCTGCTGAAAATCGTCTAGAACAACAAATTAAAGAATTGCCGATCGCTGCTCGTCTATACTCAGAATTACAGACAGAATTAAAAGTAGTCAATCAGACTCTTAATGAGTTTAGAGCTAAAAGAGAAGATTTTAACTTGAAAGCAGCACAACAAGAAGTACCTTGGGATATTATTGAAGGACCAATTCTTAAGCGGGATGCAAATGGGAACCTAAAGTCAATTGCGAAAGATGACACTAAGCGCAAGTTGGCTTTGGTAGTAGTTTTGGGTACATTACTGAGCATAGGTTCTGGTTTTTTAATAGAAGTTATAATACAAGTATTTCACACGCCGAAAGATATTCAAGTGGCTACTAAACTGCCTCTTTTAGGTGTAATTCCTTTAGCAAAAGAACTTAGGAGACAACTGATTAAATCAAAAAAACAGAAGCATTTAGTAGTTTTAAAGTCTTTAAATACCAAGCTAACTAGCTTTTATAATTTAGTTGAGACCGATAGCAAACTCAAGTTGACATACTCTCCACCTGTGTTAGAAGCTTTTCGCTCTCTGTATACAAATATCAGTTTACTAAATTATGATTCATCAGTTAAGTCTTTAGCTATTAGTTCGGCTATGAAAGGAGATGGTAAGTCTACTATTGCTATCAACCTAGCTCAAATTGCTGCTAGTGTTGGTCAGCGAGTATTATTAGTAGATGCTAATTTACGCAACCCACAGATTCATTTACGACTTGGTTTACCTAATTTACAGGGGTTTAGTGATACTCTTTCTACAGATATTAGCCTTAATGATGCTATTCAGCGATCGCCAGAAGATGAAAACCTATTTATATTAACGGCGGGTCAAGTTCCACCAGATCCTATTAAGTTACTTTCATCTCAGAAAAGAAAGTATTTAATGGAGCAGTTTAATGCCTTTTTCGATTTAGTTATCTATGACACACCTCTGTTAGTTGATTTGGCAGATGCTAACCTAATTACAGCTGATGTTGATGGAACTATTCTAGTGGTGGCTATTGACAAGACAGACCGTTCAATGTTGACAAAGGCTATAGAAGGATTAAAGATTTCTGCTGCTTCGGTTTTGGGTGTAGTAACTAATTTTCATAAAGGTTGACATACTCCCCGGCTGTCAGGCACGGGGATTCTCACGCTTATGTGATTCTTTGCTCATCGACACAGCTTACGATCGGCAAGTTGCCCATCATTAGCACCAGATCGTTATCTCCCAAAGCGTTCCCTATTACTAGGAGGTTCCCGTATGCCCTACGGTACCTTGATTCCACTCAANCTTACGATCGGCAAGTTGCCCATCATTAGCACCAGATCGTTATCTCCCAAAGCGTTCCCTATTACTAGGAGGTTCCCGTATGCCCTACGGTACCTTGATTCCACTCAACACCTATTATTTCTAATCCACGACTCAAAATGTTTCGTGCTGCATTAGTATCACGGCATATTTCAGTATGACAACTAGGACAAACATGAGTACGAGTTGACAAAGTTTTCTTGACTCTATACCCGCAGTTAGAACAATCTTGCGAAGTGTATTTGGGATTTACTGCAACAACTGCTTTATCCCAAATTTTTCCATAATATTCCAGCCCCTATCGTGAACTGATACCACGCTGCATCAGATATAGACTTTGCCAAATGATGGTTTTTGACCATGTTTTGTATCTTTAGGTCTGCCTTCGGCACGCCGCTCCGCGTCTACATAAACAATCACATCGTTAGATGCTACTACGCACCGGGCTTGTTTAATGCAGAGCGTCTTTACGCTGCCTACTAACCTTTAAATGGCATAACCCTAGTCTCTTTCTGGCTTTGTGATAATTGTTTGATTGAGGTTTTTTGCCTTTAACAAACTTCTTACTTAATTGTCGTTGCCGACGTTTTAATTTTTTCTCTGATTTTCTCAAATATTGAGGATAAACAACTCCATTATCGTACTGTCCTTTATTGGGATACTTTAAACCTAAATCAATGCCTATAACATTACCAGTGTAATTGCCTGGTTCTTTTCTATTAGCATCTATACAAAATTGACAATAATAACCATCTGCCCGTCTAACTATTCTCACCCGATTAATTTTTAGTCTGAACAAATCTTCTCTTGTTTCTGAATTACAATACAGAGAAAACTTACCAGATTTAAACTTATCAGTGAAAGTAATAAACATACAATCATCTGATAATTTCCAACCAGATTGTTTATATTCTACAGACCGACAATGCTTTTTAAATTTTGGGTATCCTTTCTTTTTGGCGCCTTCAAATGCAGCGACGATAAAAGTTACTAATTGAAGTCCAAGCTACTTCGACTGAGGCTTGTCTAGCTGATGAGTTTAACTGATTAACAAAAGCAAACTCACTAGCTAACTCTTTACTTAGTTTGTATAAAAGCGACTTATTTACTCCTTGATTATCTATCCAATATCTGACAGCTTTATTTCTAATAAACTGTGCTGTTCTGATAGCTTCATCCAAGGATTTATATTGATTTGATGTCCCGTTTAATAACTTAGCCTCTCTTACTAACATTGTTATCTTTTTGCATAATACTATTATTTTATCGTACATTTTCCCAGATAAAACAATTATTTGAAAAAAATATTGAGGCAGAGAAAGTCGCCCTTTTAGGGCGAGGCTTTAGACCCGTTTTTTCGGTAAGAATTTCACTTACTAACTAGGGTTTGCTGAAAAAGTATAAGTGGTAGGAGTAGGAGTCAGGAGTCAGGAGTCAGGAGTGAGCAGGGAACAGAATTTGGAAAAATTTACACTTTTGCTGATTTTTCGNTTTAGACCCGTTTTTTCGGTAAGAATTTCACTTACTAACTAGGGTTTGCTGAAAAAGTATAAGTGGTAGGAGTAGGAGTCAGGAGTCAGGAGTCAGGAGTGAGCAGGGAACAGAATTTGGAAAAATTTACACTTTTGCTGATTTTTCGGGAACCGTAGATGAAAATTTTTTTGATACCGAATTAAGCGTATTTGATATTATACCTCATTTTCATAACCAAAACCCAGTAGATTCGTGTTTTGCATTCCGCAGAATCGTCTTTACTGTGGTCTACTGAAATGAAAACGGCTGCAAAGACCAAGTTTCAAGTTTATAGAAGAAACTGGGTTGTTTTCATCTTCAGGCAAAACTAAGGTTGAAAAATACTTTTATACTGGACATCTCTACTAGCCTAAAAATATTAGGTCAGTATTCTTTGGCTGCACTTACAGCGCTTTTCACCCTCAAAAACCACAATGTTTAAACCAACCAAAGACATCATCTTCAGTAAGCAAGAGCGATATAGCTGCCGCACTTGCTCCGCCAACGCCTCGCTAATAACTCTATTTAATTCTTCTTGAGTTCGAGCTTTACGAGAGCGGAGAAACTCCTTGAATTTTGANACAATGTTTAAACCAACCAAAGACATCATCTTCAGTAAGCAAGAGCGATATAGCTGCCGCACTTGCTCCGCCAACGCCTCGCTAATAACTCTATTTAATTCTTCTTGAGTTCGAGCTTTACGAGAGCGGAGAAACTCCTTGAATTTTGACCAACATAATTCAATTGGTGACAAATAGGCGTGAGTAAGCAGGTAAGAACATTAGCTTGGCTCCTACTGAGGAAATTAATTCTTGAATTCTAGAACCTTTGTGGACACTTAAATTATCCATGAGTACAATTGCTTAAGCGCCATAATTGAGGTAATAAAATCTGTTCTATATATGTTTCAAATACATTTTTATTTGTACTACCAACTACTGTCATTAATGCAATTAAACCATCAAGGCTTAATGCCCCTAAAACACTTGTATTTTTACCTTGATTTCTAGGGGTATCAGTTACTACTCTTTCTCCTACTTTTCCCCGACCATAAAGACGAGTCATTGCCAAATTAACCCCGGATTCGTCAACAAAAACTAAATTATTTATATCTACGCGCATCCAGCCATTTTCGAT
>NZ_LGSU01001326.1 GCF_002260545.1 Hydrocoleum sp. CS-953
TTAGAAACTCCGACTCAAGGACGCATAGTTTTAAATGGGCGAGTATTATTCGATGCAGAACAGAAAATTGATTTACCCAGTCGCGATCGCCACGTTGGTTATCTATTTCAAAACTATGCTCTTTTCCCCCATCTAACCGTTGCTGAAAATATTGCTTTTGGTTTACCTAGAGGTTTGTCCTCAAACGAGATTCAACAACAAGTACGAGCGCATCTCTTGGCAGTGCAGTTACCAGGATATGAAAAACGATATCCAGGGGAACTTTCTGGAGGTCAGCAACAACGGGTAGCTCTAGCGCGAGCATTAGCAAGTCAACCGGACGCTTTATTATTAGATGAAGCTTTTTCCGCATTAGATACCCACCTACGACATCAGATTGAAACATTAGTTATTGCCACCCTAGAAAATTATAAAGGGGTGACATTATTGGTGACTCACAACCTAGAGGAAGCTTACCGCATTTGCCAAAATCTCTTAGTAGTTGATGACGGAATTATTCTTAATCACGGTGTCAAACATGACATTTTTGAATATACTACCAGTGTGAGAGTTGCTCAGTTAACTGGTTGTAAGAACTTTTCTCAAGCAGTAATTATAGACGATCGTAAAGTAGAAGCTGTTGAGTGGGGATGCAGTCTTGATATTCTCGAACCCATTCCAGAACATTTTTCTCACGTTGGTATTCGCGCTCACCAGATTACTTTTACGGAGGATGCCAACGAACCTAATACTTTCCCCTGTTGGTTAGCAGCAACCAGCGAAACTCAACATCGGATGACTTTATATTTGAAGTTATATCGACCTGCAAGAAATGCTTTTGACTATGATTTACACGCAGAAGTATTTAAGGAAAAATGGCATCAAATGAAAAATCGTTCTTTTCCTTGGCAGGTTTGTCTAGATCCGTTCCGTTTGTTATTACTAGAGGGTACTCCATCTCAATCAAATGTTAACTGGNCAACCAGCGAAACTCAACATCGGATGACTTTATATTTGAAGTTATATCGACCTGCAAGAAATGCTTTTGACTATGATTTACACGCAGAAGTATTTAAGGAAAAATGGCATCAAATGAAAAATCGTTCTTTTCCTTGGCAGGTTTGTCTAGATCCGTTCCGTTTGTTATTACTAGAGGGTACTCCATCTCAATCAAATGTTAACTGGTATCTTCAAGATTCTCAAGATATTATGTTGGTGAAACGTCAAACCAAAAATACAATTAACTAATTAGGGTTTGGTGAATAAGTATGAGTGTTCAATAATGGATAATGGATAATTGATAATTGATAATTACCTCTCCCTAAAACGGATAGGATTGAATAAAAGGAAATATTTTCTTGTTTCTCCTTTAAAGGAGAGGCTTTAAACCTTAATTATTCGGTAAGAGGAGGAGTCAGCAGTCAGGATAAACATTGGATTTGAAGTATTAAACTATAGAAGCCCTAAGCGTATCTTGGCAAAGTTGCGAGTTTTTGGCTCAGTCCTCAGCAGTCGTAGGGGCGTTTCATGTCGCGCAGCGAAACGGCCATGTGCTAACGCAACGNTAATTGATAATTGATAATTACCTCTCCCTAAAACGGATAGGATTGAATAAAAGGAAATATTTTCTTGTTTCTCCTTTAAAGGAGAGGCTTTAAACCTTAATTATTCGGTAAGAGGAGGAGTCAGCAGTCAGGATAAACATTGGATTTGAAGTATTAAACTATAGAAGCCCTAAGCGTATCTTGGCAAAGTTGCGAGTTTTTGGCTCAGTCCTCAGGAGTCGTAGGGGCGTTTCATGTCGCGCAGCGAAACGGCCATGTGCTAACGCAAAGCTCCGCTTTATATGTCGCGCAGCGTTAACGGAGTTGTGCGATAGCAAAACGCCCGTACAGGAGTCAGGANGCCATGTGCTAACGCAAAGCTCCGCTTTATATGTCGCGCAGCGTTAACGGAGTTGTGCGATAGCAAAACGCCCGTACAGGAGTCAGGAGATTAAGAAATACTCAGAAGGGAAAAAGGTAGAATAAGCGGCTCCCATCTCCCCACCCGGACCACACTTCCCACACTCCCCACCCCCATCATGTATAAAAAAATAAGTACCTTCAGGGGTTCTATATGAGGACTTACGCAAATAAACCCGGTTTCTACAGTAAATCATTGTTTTGAACAATAGACGTCTACAAGAAACCGGGTTTCTGGGTTCGCATGGCTTTAGTCCTGTATATAATTCGTATTCGAACATCTGTATTAAGAGGAAGTAATTTTGCGATTACTGTATAACCGGATTTTATATTAAACCTTGATAGCAAAAGATAATTTGGCCTCCAAACTCCACAGTCATCCCTACTCCTCATCCTCCAAAAAACTCCTGATAAACCCAAGCAACTCCCGATCGCAAAACTCCCGTGCCAAGTTGGATAATCACTGGCGCTCTAGGAGCTAACTGCCCAGAGTTACCTCTTTATATTTCGTTACATAGTGAGGTTTATTCGTGCCTACCTACTTAATGTTGGATTTAACTGTTTAGAAAATTCTTTAATACCATCTTAATAAATGTTTGCTACAAAGCCAAGGATACTAATTATAAGTGCTTGTTTTTTGTATAAAGTTCGAGCTGCTACTTGAGCAATAAAATTTACTATTTTTCTTCCTTCGTCCTTACCTTCTTCCCACTTCAGTGATTCCTTTTTCATCAAATGTTGCTACATAAGCTTTTTTGGTATGAGTCAGGATTCAGGAGTTACAATTCAGGATATCGTAATTCATAATATTTATTTTGGATAAGACTTAAATAGAACATAAATTGACTAGAAAAAATCTATTAAGGAGAAAAAACTGTTTTATATTCACAGTATTATTTGATTTATATCCCCTAAAATAGCAGGAAATATCTTAACAATTTAGTCCTACATTTACTGTAACTATTTTTTTTTGAAATTGCTCTAATTCACAAAAACCTGCCAATTTGGCAAATAAACCCTGGTGATAATAGTATACTGCAAGTATTAAATAAAAGTTCTGCGAAAGAGTATATCAAGCACTCTACTTGATTGCTAATTGACATTAAGCCATCAAGAAAACTTTTTGAGAGTTTTTCGACACTTTTTTGTCGAAACTATTCAAGGTTATCAGGCTTTTTGTTGAAAATATTTCTTAGATAGGGGATAAGCACAAAAATGACAGAAACAAACTATATTGACATTGAGAAGTTCACCAATGGTGAGGATGCTGACACCCCAACCGGGCCAAGAATTCCGGTGGGAGATACAGCTAACTTTACCTACCNGGTAACCAACACCAGTCATGTGTCTCTGAGTGATGTCGAAGTAATAGATGATAATGGTACCCCTGACCATACGGGTGATGACTTCCATCCCCATTTTGTCGGCGGTGACACTAATGATAACTACCATCTCGATCCCGGTTAAATCTGGACTTATGAAGCCAGCCGAACTGTAACAGAAGGTCAGTATACCAATAAGGGTACAGTGACTGCCCATGACCCCCATGGGGAAACCTTCATGGATATGGACTTCAGTAACCACTTTGGTGAAGCCCCTCAAACACAAGCCAAGTTGGGGGACTTTGTGTTTGAAGACCTCAATGCTGACGGTATTCAGCAGGATAATGAGCCGGGTATTTCAGNAGCCAAGTTGGGGGACTTTGTGTTTGAAGACCTCAATGCTGACGGTATTCAGCAGGATAATGAGCCGGGTATTTCAGGGGTGCAGGTTGTGCTGCTGGACGGTCAGGGGAATTTTGAAGCGACCACCCCAACCGATAGCAACGGAATGTATATGTTCAATGACCTCGACCCCGGTAATTACAAGGCCATGTTCTTGGCTCCCAGTGGCTTCATGTTCAGCCCCCGTCAGGTGGGTAATGACCCCGCCATTGACAGCGACGGGTCGATGTCCGATGAAGTGACCTTGGCAGCAGGTCAGTTCAACGATACTATCGATACAGGCTTATTCAAGAAAGCCAAGTTAGGTGACTTCGTCTTCAATGACCTTGACCAAGACGGCATCCAAGACAGCAACGAACCCGGAATTGCTGGGGCTGAAGTGAAGTTACAAAACCGTGATGGTGAAACCTTGGCAACCACTACCACTGATAGCAGTGGTATGTATATGTTCAGTGATTTGACACCAGGTGACTACAAGGTGATGTTCACTCAACCCACTGGGTTTGATGGCGTCAGTCCGTTCAAAGCCGGTGACAACCGAGCAGTTGACTCCGATGCTGACCCCAATAATGGTTNACCAAGATGGCATCCAAGACAGCAATGAACCCGGAATTGCTGGGGCTGAAGTGAAGTTACAAAACCGTGATGGTGAAACCTTGGCAACCACTACCACTGATAGCAGTGGTATGTATATGTTCAGTGATTTGACACCAGGTGACTACAAGGTGATGTTCACTCAACCCACTGGGTTTGATGGCGTCAGTCCGTTCAAAGCCGGTGACAACCGAGCAGTTGACTCCGATGCTGACCCCAATAATGGTTTGATGTCTGAGGTCGTCAACTTAAGTTCCGGGGAAACCAACAATACCATTGATGCCGGTTTCTTTGAGGTGGTGCAACCCCAACCCGGTATTGACATCGAGAAGTTCACCAATGGTCAGGATGCTGACACCCCAACTGGGCCAGTGATTGATGTCGGGGGAACGGCAATCTTCACCTACAAAGTCCAGAATACTGGGGAGACCCCTTTGACTAATGTTGAGGTGATCGATGATAACGGTACGCCGAATGATCCATACGACGACTTTGAACCGATATTTGTTAACGGTGATGACAACGGCAATGACATCTTAGATCGAGGTGAAGAGTGGACATATACAAAAAGCCGAACTGTGACACCAGGTCAGTATACTAATCTTGGTACAGTCACAGCAGTTGATCCCAATGGCACAGAGGTAACAGATAGTGACGCTAGCAATCATTTTGGTGAGCAACCTCCTACAGGTAGTATTGGGGATAAAGTGTTTGAAGACTTGGATGCAGATGGCATTCAGGATGCAAACGAACCCGGAATTCCTGGGGCTACGGTGAAATTGCAAGCCCCCAACGGCACAACACTTGACACAACTGTTACCAATGACAGTGGTCTCTATGAGTTCACAGATTTGGCTCCAGGGCAATACAAGGTGATGTTCACTCAGCCCACTGGGTTTGATGGAGTTAGTCCTTTCCAAGCGGGTAACAGACAAAATGATTCCGATGCTGACCCCAATAATGGCTTGATGTCCGATGTGGTGACGGTAGCAGCAGGTGAGGCCAATAACAGCCTGGATGCGGGTTTCTTCAAGTTTGCAACTTTGGGTAATAAGGTATTCAACGATTTGGATCGCGATGGTATCCAAGATGGAGGAGAACCGGGTATTGCTGGTGCAACTGTCAAATTACAAGATTCCAGCGGTCAAACCCTATCCACCACAACCACAAATGGTAACGGCATCTATGAGTTCTCTGATTTAATTCCAGGGCAATACAAGGTGATGTTCACTCAACCCACTGGGTTTAATGGAGTTAGTCCTTTCGAAGTGGGTAACAACCCAGCAATTGACTCTGATGCTGACCCCAATAATGGTTTGATGTCCGATGTGGTCACCTTGACTTCCGGTGAAACCGATAACACCCTTGATGGCGGTTTCTTCCAGGATGTTAACGCTGAGATAGATATTGAGAAGTTCGTTAAAGTTGACGGCGGCTCTGGAGCTGGTGACGACGACGATGATGATGACGGTGGTTATCATCCTAGTGGTTCCGGTGACGACGACGATGATGATGACGGTGGTTATCATCCCAGTGGTTCCGGTGACGACGACGATGATGACNCGGTGACGACGATGATGATGATGACGGTGGTTATCATCCCAGTGGTTCCGGTGACGACGACGATGATGACGATGGTTTCAGTAGCGATCCGAACACAGGATTCCTGGATGCCGACGATGCTCCCGGGCCATATGCTACTGTTGGAAGCCATGTCGAGTTCAAATATGTGGTCACTAACCCCGGTGAGACTGCACTCGATAACATCAAAGTTACCGACGATAAACTCACCCCTGATCCTTTGCTAAGTGGTGGATTTAATGTGGGTGACGAGAACAAAGACAGTTTGTTAAACCCAGGTGAAGAATGGATTTTCACGGCTTCAGAAACTGCTAAAGAGGGTCTGCAAACAAATCTGGGAACAGCCATGGGTCTCCCTGTCAATGCCAGTGGCGATCCCTTGGGTCTGGCTGATGTTGAGGACTCCGATTTCGCCAATTACACTGGTATTGGCTCGAAGGTTGGTGGTGATGATGATGATGATGGTTTCTCCCACTTCATCCTCGGGGATGACGATGACGATGACGGCGGCGATTTCTCCAAATATTTAGCTGGTGACGATGATGATGATGACAGGGGTTCCTCCGGCACCTTCTACCAGCAGGACGATGCCTACCCTGATGATCATCCTTTCTCCTACTTCTTCTCTGAAGGCGACTAGGGCTATCAGCGGACACTGTGGTTTCACTGCAGACAGAGATTTTAATGCCGCTATAAACCTAGAAAACTATGCACGTCAGTAGCTTGAGTTTCAAGCGATTTCAAGCCTGTGGAGAAGATAAGTTGCAGACTGTGGTCAGTGGTCTTCTGTGAAGCAGGAAGCTAACTCCAAAACCCTCTTGGGTAAGTTTGGGTAAGTTTAGTAAAACGGATAACTTAAAAAGTAGACTCAATGGTATGCATGGCCGGAGAGAGTAGTGGCAATTGGCACCGCCTAGTGGACTGCTGCTGTATACGTACTACGGTACGGTACTGGCAATGTGGTTGTTTCGATTTTTCGGGAACCGTGCAATGTGGAAATCGTGGTTTTAACCCGATTTACAGCTCCTAGTCACGAATCCACGCGACTTTAGTCCGTGGAGTGTCACTAACTATAGAATANCCCTCTTGGGTAAGTTTGGGTAAGTTTAGTAAAACGGATAACTTAAAAAGTAGACTCAATGGTATGCATGGCCGGAGAGAGTAGTGGCAATTGGCACCGCCTAGTGGACTGCTGCTGTATACGTACTACGGTACGGTACTGGCAATGTGGTTGTTTCGATTTTTCGGGAACCGTGCAATGTGGAAATCGTGGTTTTAACCCGATTTACAGCTCCTAGTCACGAATCCACGCGACTTTAGTCCGTGGAGTGTCAATAACTATAGAATACAGAGATTTTGGGTTAAAGGCAATTATGCTGTTTGCGCAGCATTCTGGAGGAAAGGCAGAGGGCAGAAGTTTTGTCCTCTACCTTAGTGAAAACCGCTATAAACCTCATGCTGTAATTTTGGGAAAAATTGTAGAGATGTTGAATTCAACATCTCTATTCCCATGATATAATACTTATTGAATTAGTATTTGCTATAAATACTAGGGGATTTTTTAGGATTCAAGAGTCAGGAGCCAGGAACATTTTTATGTCACAAGAAACACTATTTTTCTTACAACCCAATAATTCACCTGCCAACCTAAACTTTGCGAATGCCAATGGTAACGCTCAGTTTTTTGGCTATTCTAATTCGCCAACCAATAGCTTAACCAGTTCTCAAACAAATGCCTTGGTTCAAGGAGAAGGAGGACTTGCAGTTGCGATCGCCACTGCCAATGCGGGCTTTATCTTTGATCCGACTTTCAGCATTTTGTTCACCGAAACTGCTGGTGTTGGACAAGCTGAGACTTACTATATCGAAAGTCAAAGTCAAACTCAAGTCATTGCCAGTTTTCATATTGACGCCAATGAAACTTTTTCCTTTGATTTTGATGCTGAGATTAGCCTCAGTGCCAAGGAAATTGAAACCTCTGCCGAAGCCAATGAAGCCCACAGCAAAGTTGCCTTTATTGTCCTGGATACCTCGAATCTGAATCAACCTGAAATTATTGATTATTTCGGCATTTCTGGGGAATTAATTTCCGGGGAAGGGATTGCTGATGTAGAATCTGGTTCGACGAACAATGTCCTTTTTACCACCGATCAATCGATCGATCTTGATGGTGACAACGGCATTGACTCTATTGATGCCAATACCGTTACTGGAACCTATGAACGCACCTTTAAGAACTCAACCCATCTCACCTTAGTCAAACTGAATTCCAGTCAGATTGAATTGGCTGGAGATGCCTTAGTTCAGCAACTCGGAAATGATGTCATTCTCGGCGGTTTAGAAGATGACCTACTCAAGGGGACTTCAAACCCAGATAAGTTCTATGGCAGTCTCGGAAATGATACCATTCGTGGCGATAACGGTGATGATATCCTGGAAGGAGGTGAAGGAAATGACAAACTGTTCGGCGATGATGGTGACGACAAACTCCATGGCAGTTTTGGCAATGATACCCTCAATGGCGGTTCTGGTCAAGATACCTTAGTGGGGGGGACGGGTAGCGATCAATTTGTGTTTGCGGTCGGCCATGGTTTCTTATCTGGTGATGACGATGACGATGACGGCTTTTGGGGCGATGACGATGACGATGACGATTTTTGGGGCGATGATAACAGTGTTTTTTCTGACAAGATTACAGACTTTGAAGTTGGGATCGATCAAATNATGGCGGTTCTGGTCAAGATACCTTAGTGGGGGGGACGGGTAGCGATCAATTTGTGTTTGCGGTCGGCCATGGTTTCTTATCTGGTGATGACGATGACGATGACGGCTTTTGGGGCGATGACGATGACGATGACGATTTTTGGGGCGATGATAACAGTGTTTTTTCTGACAAGATTACAGACTTTGAAGTTGGGATCGATCAAATTGCCTTCCAAGGAGTCGGATCAATTAACAATTCAACTGGGCTGAATCAAATGAAAACCCAAGGCTTATTAAGAAATACAGCCAATGGTGCATTATTGAGTTTGGGAGATGGTAATCAACTGCTGTTAGAAAGCGTCAATATCAACGATTTAAGCGGATCGGACTTCATCTTCTCGTGATTGTTTCTAGGTGTTATACAGATTTGGGGTGAATATCATCTCTGGATGATTCGTTCTCATGTAGAGACGTTAAATTTAAACCTCTCTACCCAAATTTCTGATTTTTAATCTGGATTAATTCAACTGACACGATCTAACCATTTGATCCTTGTGTAATCTTATGTCCCGGGATTGCACATTGGATATTTATCTCAAACTTATTGATCCTACCTTGTTAGACTTATGAATCTTCCAACCCTTGCCATTGAAAAATCTAGTGTAGAACCTCAAGACAGCGAAATCATTTTCCTGAGTAATCTAGCTGCATCCATCTGTGAAGCATTAAAGACTTATCCTCACTATGTGGTGGTTGATAATTTCTCGACAGTTACAGGAACAACAGAGCTGACTAATCTCGCTCAAGCTCTACGCAAGACAGCATCTCCCCATTCTCATTTCCCAGAACCAGAAAAAATATCAGTCACCCAAGTCCGTATTAATCAAAAAAAAGCAGGGTTTGGGGGAGGTGTGACGCGATACAGCCGTACCCACTTGCCATTAGCTCCCCACACGGATTCATCATACATGAGTCAACCCCATGAATTGGTTGCGTTTCAGTGTGTTGTGGCTGATANCCCAAGTCCGTATTAATCAAAAAAAAGCAGGGTTTGGGGGAGGTGTGACGCGATACAGCCGTACCCACTTGCCATTAGCTCCCCACACGGATTCATCATACATGAGTCAACCCCATGAATTGGTTGCGTTTCAGTGTGTTGTGGCTGATAACAAAGGCGGTGAAACAATTATGGTTCCTGTTGAAGACATTTTGCAGCATCTTGATGATGAAGTCGTTACACTGTTGCGAGATGCAGTTTATCCCTTTGGAAAAGAGACATATCCAATTATTTCTGGGACTTCAGATTATCCTCAAATTCGATACTATGGCTCTCAAATTGATCGGATGTTAGCAGATGGGTTGCCACCCTTATCCGAGAAGCATCAATCTGCAATCAATGCACTGGATGCTTTACTGAGTCAAACAGACTTATTCGATAAATTTCATCTCAAAACTGGA
>NZ_LGSU01001327.1 GCF_002260545.1 Hydrocoleum sp. CS-953
TAATAGTTCAACTCTTGCAGGTTCTCTTGAATACTTCATATCTAATAATTGCCAAGAGATGAATTAATAATTTTCTGCAAAATTTTAATTTCAAACTTGCTATTAAGGTTAGAGTTTTATTTAAGTTTTCAGACTATATTCAAAGCCCTAATATTAACTAAAATATGGCAAAAAGCTTAAGTATTTATACCATTTTGATAAATTTTTACTACAGATAGGCAGGTAATTTTTTAGGAGTCAGGAGTCAGGAGTCAGGAGTCGTATGGGAATAGCTTTGATGCCATTGATTAGTTCATATTCGATCTTATTAGTCAAATGGACATCTCCTGTAAAGTCTTTTTCTTGCCCTTATTATTCGTAACATTCTTTTTTCAAATTGGTATTAGCAGTTTGCTAGACTCTTATAGCAATTACCAAAAGTAATGCTGTACTTCAGCTTGACTTCAGAAGTCAAATAGTTACCAAGATTAAAAGTCTATTTTTGACAATTATTAGTCGGTTAGTATTGTTTTTTCCTACTTTTAACCTCTCCCGTACAGACGTTGTATGCAACGTCCCTACCCACACTTCCCCACGCAATCATAATATAGTATTTTTTTTGAGAAATGGTATTATACAGGAACTGCGTTATCAGCAATTAGCTAAGTAAATTATGCAAAATTAATTACAGATACTCTAGATACTCAACACCCTATACTGTAAAAATCAAAGGGAAGAAAATTAGGTAATTAATTTTGCCTAGGCACTTATATTGAGCAATAATTATGAGAATATAAATCCCTATCTAAAGTTATCTCTATTCTCTTTTTTCAAAGCTAAAAGTTGAATGCTTACTAAAAAGCTGAAAACAATATTACCTAATACTAAATTCAAACAAGATAGTTCATTAATGGATAATGGATAATGGATAATGGATAATGGATAATGGATAATTACCTCTCCCTTTTAGGGAGAGGATTGACCAATAAGGAAAAAAAATTATTTTTTCCCCTTTCAAGGGGAGGCTTTTAACCTAAATGATTTAATTAATAATTATTAATTATTCGGTAAAGTGACTGGAGGTAAAAAGTAGGAAATAGGGAAAACTTTCGCTCTCTAATTATCCCGTATTGCCAAACTAGCACCTCCCCTTAAATACTAAAAAAATTTAAGATAAAAGTCTTTTTTTTACTGGTATAACTGTCAAGCGATTAGCTATTTTTAACCTTTTAAATTAGGTTTAAGTAAATAGAGTGATGAACTGAGCTATGGAAAACTTTAACCCTTAATATTCCACCTATAAATAGGGTTTGCTGAAAAAGTCTTTTTTAAGGAGTAGGGGAGCGGGGGAGTAGGTAGGGACGTTGCATGCAACGTCCGTACGGGAGTAATTTTTGGCCTCAACTATGCGCCCAAAATGCTAACTTTTTGATTTTTCGGGAACCGTGCATAAAGAGCTGAAAACCAAGGTATTTCAGACCTAAAAAGGCACTTACCTTTATCTGTAAATGCTTTGAGATTTAATCAGCAAGCCCTAAATAAAGGATTAAAATTATTAAATCCCTAACTCAGCTTTTAGTGTAATTTTTTTTGGTTTTCAAATCAGTCTCTTCCTATATTTGACTCAATTTTGCATGATTTTTCAGTTGATTTAGTGACAAATTATTATCTAGATAGGATAAAAGTTTCAGGTTTAACTTTGTGGAATTAATTGTGTATTACTACTTATTATCCATTCTAAAGCCTGGTCTTTTTCTGACCAATAAAAACATTTGATCTCTATCTTGGCAATATTGCTAAAAATTTTATTACTAACACCAGCCAACTTATGTGCCCAAACTTGGTCAGATACAACTGCTTTTTTCTCAAAATATTTCAGATGTGGGAAAGCAAATTTTAAGTCTTCCCATAAACCTGCCATAGATATTCCTTGAAACTTTTTAACTTCAACATAAACTCGTAATTTAGGTTGAGATTTTAATCTTTCCTCAACTAAAGTTTTCATTTTTTCAATGTCGCTTGTTTCAATTTTCCCATCAATACTAAGACCAATGATGTTCTGATTTGCTAGAGGTATAATTTCCATCATAGTAGTTTTCTCCTTCTGAGATACTTCTAATTTTAATCTGTTATTTTTTGGTAGAGCTTCCTAAGATTTTTTCTCCCTTTATACAGTGGTTATGATTTCTCTATTTCCTCAATTTTTCCCTATTAATTTACTTGAAAAACTTTGAAAATTTTCGCTAAAACTTGGCTGATTTGACTACATTTTCATAACTATCAGCGCTCAAACAATTTCATACTCAATCTAATCCAATTGATATCTGAGTAGTTTGATTTCCCTCCTAAATATTAGCCTGGATTAATAACTGAAAATAATAAACTCTTTTGCATTTAAACGACTTATTGTTGTGTGCTTCGTTAAAAAGAAAATCTTTATTACCTCTGACTTGCTAAGATGCATTTAAAATGTGTCTTAGCTTAACCGTAAGTTTTAGAAATTAAATCTACTTGCTTAATTTGTTCTATTTCATTATAGATGCCAATCCCAAATATCTATAAGCTTGAGATTTCCTATTCCTAATTTATCTGTGAAGGTTATAGATTTTCTATCATCTGAATAAAAACTTTCAGAGGTTTAATATTCCACAGACGAAGAATTACACTTAAAACTTAGGAAATCCTTTTTTTCGCAGATTTACTTTTTTTACAGTTATTGTAGAATCTGAGCATAGAATAAAATACTCACCCATTTCTGCCATAGCTTGTTTTAGTTGAGAGTTAAATTTAGCTGCCAACTTAAACTATTTGCCTAATACCTTGCAATATTTCTATAGTTTAGCTTGACTACTACCTTGAAAATAAGGGGATAAACCCACAAATTTTTCCCAAATAAATTGACCTACTCAGATTACTTCGTCTATTACTGAGTATTAAGTTTTATTAGCTTTAAATTTAAACTTCAAAGCAAAAGGTATCAACCTAATACTTACTCTTAAGCTACAACTTAACTTTAACGCAAGTAGATTAAAACTGCCACCAAAGAAGTTCATTTGTTTACATTTATTAAAACAAGCGAGTAGTTTTTTATCCCCCTGCTGAAGTAGAGAATATTTGGGAGTTGCAAATATTGTTTACTGAAAAATATAAGTATATATAGCAATCCTACTTTAGTTGTAATATTTTGGTGGTAGGGGCGAATTCTCCCCTACAGTAGTAATGACTATAATTGTTAATTGCTGAAGAGATAAAAGATATTAATTAAACTGCTTTTGATAAAAACGAGTGTAAAGTTCACCTTTTTCTAATAATTCTGCGTGGGTACCTGATTCTAAAATTTCACCATTTTCCATAACCAAAATTCGATTAGCACGTCGCACAGTTGCCAACCTATGTGCAATAATAAATACTGTCCTCCCCTTCATCAATCTTTCCAAAGCTTCTTGTACTAAATATTCAGATTCAGAATCAAGAGAAGAAGTAGCTTCATCTAATATTAATATCCTTGGATTTTCTAATACTGCACGAGCGATCGCTATTCTTTGTCTTTGGCCTCCAGATAAATTAACTCCCCTTTCTCCTACCCAAGTTTGATAACCTTTCGGCAACTTACTAATAAACTGATGAGCATTAGCAACTTTAGCTGCTTCTTCCACAGCATCAATATTATAATCTAGTTGCCCAAAAGCAATATTTTGTGAAACTTTTCCCGAAAATAATGTCACCTCTTGAGGCACAATTCCAATTTGTCTTCTCAGACTTTTAAGAGTCGTATCTTGAATATTAATATCATCAATTAATATTTCCCCAGACTGAACATCATAAAATCTAGGAAGCAAATTTACAAGTGTAGTTTTTCCCGCTCCAGAAGCACCCACCAAAGCAATTATTTCTCCTGAATTTACCAACAAATTCATATTTTTTAAAACCTGCTTTTCAGGATTATAAGAAAAACAAACATTCTTATACTCGACTTTTCCCATTATGGCAGGAAGAGATATCGCGTCTGGTTTTTCTATAACTTTCGGTTCAATTTTTAACAATTCAAAAATCCTGTCACAAGAAGCTTCACCTTGTTTAAAATCACTATAATTACTTGTTGTCAAAGAAATCGGATCGATTAACAAAGCAACACCCGTTACATAACTAATAAAACCCTCCCCAGTCAGATTTCCTTGAGATATTTGCCACCCTCCCAAAAAAAACAAAAAAACCACACTCATTGCTTCCAAAAAACCTACCACTACAAACTGAAGAGCTTTAACCTTTTCTGCCATATATTTTGCTTGTCGGTTTTGTTCAGCTTCCACAGAAAACTGAGCAATTTGATACTCCTCAGCAGCAAAAGCTTGAACCACTCTAATACCACTAAATACCTCTGTTATTAAAGCCGATAAATTAGAAATGTGATTTTGACTTTTGTGGGAAAAAGAAAGTAACTTCTCTCCAAACCAACCTATTAACAATGCCATCAAAGGAGCAATAATTAAAGTTGCCAAAGTTAACTGCCAATTCAGATAAACCATGTACCCTAGCACAACAATTAACTGTAAAATGCAAGGAACAAATTGGTGAAAAAACTTATTAATAACCTCTCCCGTCCGGTCAATATCTTCCGTAATTCGATAAGAAAGGTCTCCAGTTTTTGAGTTTTCAAAGTAACTAATATTAAGTCTTTGTAGGTGAGAATAAACTTGTTTACGCAAATCTAAAGCAATACTTAAAGCCGCTTTTGCCATGAGAGTATCTTGACCATACTGCACAGTACCCTTAATGAGAAAAATGATAGCTGCTAGACCAGCAAGTTGAGCGATCGCCCCCACATCTCCCCTGCCGATATAACCTGCCATTTCACCCATTAGCCAAGCTAAAATAGGCCAGAAAATAGTAAAGATTAATGTACAGGCCAATGCCTTGACAATTGTTGGCCAATATTTATATATATAAGGTAAAAGCTGCCAATAATTGGAGCTTGATTTTAATATGCCAAAGTTAATTTGATGTTTCAAAATATAAAATTTCTATATTAAATATAAAAAAACTTGCTTTTAGTGATTTAAAATGATAGAACAATTTTAACGTCAAGTTGTAGGAAAGTGTGGTGGCGTCTAATCGTCCATCCTCCGCATTACAGGCCAGCTCAATTTTATTTGGCAGTTTTACTTGAGTTATATAATTTCTGTGATATTCTGTATATGCCAATTTCATACTTAATTTGTTAGATTGTTGGCATAGGCTGGGAGTACATCTACCTAAACCCCAAAAATCAATATTTACATCTACTTTAAAGTCCCGCTTCAGAGGTATCTTTAAAAATTGGGATGTAATATTTATTAATCAGGTAAAATCCTGTTTTTAAGTAGTTCATTTAATTTGATTAAACAGAGGAATTTATGGAAACATTAGCATTTTCCCATTTAGCCTGCAGTGCAGAAGACTCTGATCATAAAGAGTATACTGTTTGTGTAGATTTCAAAAAGCTATCTACCGCTGGTGCAATGGGTTTACTATCTGCCGCTACTTTAGCTGGAGCAATGAGCTTCACTGCTGATTCTGCTTCTGCTTATGGTGGTTATGGCTATGGTAGCTATGGTCGCTATGGTGGCTATGGTAGTTATGGTGGTTCTCGTAGCTATGGTCGTAGCTCTGGTCACTACTATAAAAAAGTTGTTAGTAGCTCCTACAACCGTTCCTATGGTCGCTCTAGTGGCTATGGGCGCTACGGTCGCTACGGTGGTTATGGTGGCTACGGTGGTGGCTACGGTGGTGGCTGTGGTGGCTACGGTGGTGGCTGCGGCTGTTACTAAGCTTTTGATAGCCTCAAAGTCCATAAATAGTAAAGTAATTGTGGACTTTGATAATTTTTTTGAATATTCTGCATAAACAATCTACCTAACATGGTAGCCTAGTAATGCAACTAGGGAAATCATAGGATTTCCTTAGTTAATATTCTAAATTTAACTAAATCCGTTGGAGTAGTTTACTTCACGGCATTACCAAGAATAAAATCTACTTTTTTTGAGTGTCGCACTGCAAAAGATACCCAGAATGCTATAAGCCAAGTGGGTAGGCACTCACAAAAAAAATGTCAAATATTACTCATCCGAGGAGTTATGGAAACATTAGCATATTCTCATCTAGCTACCACAGAAGAAAGTTCTACAGTTGAACCAACCTTTGAAGGAGTGAACTGGAAAAAGTTCTCTAGCTTAGGTATGATGGGTCTTCTATCAGTCGCTACTATTCTAGGTGCCCTCAGCACAACTGCTGATTCCGCTGCTGCTTGTTATAACCCTTGTCGTGGTTATGGTCATGGCTATAAGTCCCACGGTAAGCGACATCATCGTCCTCGCTATCGCCATGCTGCTTACCATGGTCATCGTCGTTACCGTCGTCATGGATATTATCTTCACTATGGTAGCCGTGGACACAGAGTTGCTAGGTTACAACACCAACTAGGAGTTATGGGCTATTTCCATCATCACCGTGCCACTGGTTATTTTGGCCATAAAACTAAGTATGCAGTTCGAGCATTCCAACGTGATGTTGGCTTAAGACCAGATGGCATTGTTGGACCTCGTACCAGAGCAGCTTTAGGTTTTTAAAGATAAAAATTTAGCTTTAGTGCTGATGAGGTTGAAGAAACTAAGAAAAATCATAGTTTTTCACCTCACAGTTATTCAAAGTCATAAATGTCATACCAGGAGCAACAACCTAAATAAATTGCTTCTGGTAATTTTCATAAGCTTATATATAATACTCCTACGCCAACTTTACAGTATGTCTTTGGCTTCTACTTTTCTAGTACCTGTATCCTATTGGACAAGAGCTGGCTTTAGGAACGGAATGCTTTACCGCCCTGTGTTTTATATATCTAGCTAGGTTTTGTTTAATCGTCACAAATCATAATGATACTTAGTAGGACAAGAATGATTCCTGTCTGATATTGCCCATAGAATTAAAATCGGTGGGAATTCCACCTAGGTGATCTGATATTAACATCATTCTTGCTACTATGTATGAGAAACTTTGAAAAAAGGCGTTGCTAAATCAAAGGATGAATCTTTACGGAACAGCTAAATTCCTTCTTTTTCTTCCTCTACTTTCTCTTTCTCTAAATCTACAATTTATCCCACAAATATACAACGCCTGAAAAAAATATCTTTAAGTGATTTAGGTAATGTTTCAGATTCTGTTTTTACCCCTTGGCTAACCTTAAGCTTAACTTGGAAGTTACCCGATCTGCAAATTTGGAACACTTTCTGTTCTGACTGTTCCCCATAGAAATATCATGGTCTAGAAAAAAACAGTTTTCTAAAGTATTCAAGCAGTCGTTAACAGAGGTTGACTAACTTCTATAATGTCCTTTTTTCAGTTTTTTGCCAAGGTGGATTAGCAATATACTCACCATAAAACAAACTAAATTTCCAAAAAATTTTCAGCCAATGGAGAATAGTTTGTCTAATATATTGAATGAGTGTGTGGTATTGATTGACCCCAAATGTAGGAGTTCTTAACATATTTCCTACTCCTCTATCTAGTGGAAGGTAGTTCTATATATTATTGTATGATCCCGACTAATCATTCAGGATAGTCCTCTTAACTAAAGTTAATAAAGAGTAGGTTAAGATTCAAAACAACTAGATTTTTACTTCTATGAGGAAAAATCTAGTTTTTGACTCTGATGTAATAAGCTCACTTGCGCAGGACTAAAACAGGACAATGGGAATACCTGACAACCCGTTCAGCAACAGATCCCAATAAAAATCGACTAATACCAGTATGTCCATGGGAAGGGATTATAATCAACTCCACTTTTTTTTCCTGAGCATAGTCCAATATTTCTGGAGCGGGATTTCCGATCACCACACTGAAATTAATACCCTCATATTCCTTTGCTGAAAATTTTTCGTGAAACGCCTTTTCCACCTGCTGTTTACGACTCTGGTCATCAACAGTATGCCACCTTACTCCTGGTTCAACAGGATTAAGATGGGGCAAGACATGAAGCACCCATAAATGAGAGGTATCTGCAACAAATTCTAGAGCCACATTAATTGCCTCAATAGATTCATCGGAAAAATCTATGGGCACAAGTACGGAGTTTTTAGGAAATATACTCATTGCTTTTTTGATAGTGGAAGAAGGAAGAAGTAAGAAGGAAGAAGGAAGAAGGAAGAAGGAAGACTGAAGTTGAGAAAATTGGATAGGGGTATTTTATCCAACTCGCTCTACTTCTACAAACTCCAACTATTTGTAGATACTACGAGTGAAGGTGGGATATTAAACCCATCAAGGAAAAGATAAAAAGGAAGAAGGAAGAAGGAAGAAGGAAGAAGGAAGAAGTAAGAAGGAAGAAGGAAGAAGGAAGAAGGAAGAAGGAAGACTGAAGTTGAGAAAATTGGATAGGGGTATTTTATCCAACTCACTCCACTTCTACAAACTCTCCTTTTCCGAGACGACTCATATAATTTTGCAAATCCTTTGCTACTTGACCACACAAAAAATAACCTCCCAAAATATTAGGAAAAGCCATTGACAGTAAAGTAGCATCACTAAAATTAATTACAGAAGATGGGTTAGATACCGAACCGACAAAAGCAGCAACCAAAAACAAGATTTTGTAAATAATTAACCCCTTACCACCAGACAAATAATCCCAACAACGTTCGCCGTAGTAACTCCAAGAAATCATCGTGGAAAAAGCAAAACAGAAAACAGCGATCGCTAATAAAATTGGAAACCATGTCAAAACAGTACCAAAAGCAGCAGAAGTTAACTCCGCCCCTTTCTTCGCTTCCCGCAAAGCAGCAAACTCATCAGCATTATATACCTTAGTAATAACAATCACCAAAGCAGTCATATTGCAGACAACAATAGTATCAATAAATGGCTCCAACAGTGCAACCAAACCCTCACGAATAGGTTCATCAGTTCTGGCAGCAGAGTGAGCGATCGCTGCCGAACCCACACCAGCTTCATTAGAAAAAGCAGAACGTTGAAACCCTTGAATAATTACACCAATAACACCCCCCTCAATTGCCTTGGGAGCAAAAGCACCAGAAATAATAGTAGCGATCGCCCCAGGAATTTCGGTAATATTAGCCAGGAGAATAAATAGGGAAGCCAAAACATAAACTAAACACATCAAAGGTACAAGAGTCCCTGCCACCATACCAATACGCTGAATACCACCAATAATTACCAACCCGACTAAAACTACCAGAACCAAACCATAAACCCAACTAGGTAAACCTGGTAATACAGTAGAAACAGCTCCATAAGACTGATTTGCTTGGAACATATTAGCGCCACCGAAAGCAGCAGAAATACACAATACAGAGAATACTACAGCCAGCACTTTACCTAAAGTTCTCTGCCCCATTTCTGCTAAACCTGCGGATAGGTAGCGCATCGGTCCACCAGAAATAGTACCATCAGGTTTAATAATGCGATATTTTTGAGCCAGGGTACATTCAACAAATTTACTGGTCATCCCAAAAAAACCAGCGATCGTCAACCAGAATGCAGCCCCAGGTCCGCCTATACTAACAGCTACAGCCACACCTGCAATATTGCCTAATCCTACAGTTCCTGACAATGCTGCAGCCAAAGCTTGGAAGTGGGAGATTTCTCCTTGATCATCAGGGTCGTCGTATCTGCCTCTAACGATATCAATAGCGTGTTTAAAAGCACGAATATTGATAAATTGCATCCTAATAGTAAAAAAAATTGCACCAATAATTAACCATAAAACAATTAAAGGAAAACCAGCTATACTAAAGAAAAGAATGCTAAATATTACATTTACAAAACCTGAAAAAGTTTGATCTATGCTTGTAATGAAACTATTTGCTGTTTCTGGTTCTGATGCTAAAGCAACAGTTGGTATTAACAGAAACAGGAAAATATAGAGCCAAATTCGTCTTTTCATTTTCAACTTTACCAGTTAATCATTTTTCTTAACTAAACACTTATACCATGAAAGTCTAAATTTTTCAGGTATAGTCAAGGAATTATTCAACTTTTCTATTA
>NZ_LGSU01001328.1 GCF_002260545.1 Hydrocoleum sp. CS-953
GCCAATTTCTGCTTGAACCATTTTACCTTATTTCCCAACAACTCTATTAATTGCAGCAGATGGAATTAATTCTACCGTGCGTCAGGTAATCTACAAAGACACTCCATATAGTGTATACAGCAAACCAGAATATTCTGGTGTTGTGGGTATTAGCAGTGGGGGAATATATGAAATCCCTGAAGCACTCTCACAAGAACTACAAGATCAGTTTCTTCAAGGTTCGCGAGTAGTAACAATTCTCAATCAGCAAATAGCGGAAAATTCTACAGAAAATGAAACCACCAGAATGATTTTATTTTCCCGTCAGTCTGGTCAATATGGATATCTAATCCACACACCTTTGCCTTTAGAGTTATTGGCAGGAAAGTCAGGAAAAGAGTTAATCGATCTTGCTGTGTTGGAGTTAAAAAAAGCAGAATTTCCAGATATGATTCAGCAGTTGGTAGCTTTATCCTCCCCAGAAAAGATTATACAACGTCCATATTATATTCACCGCGCTACTGTTCCTACTTCAAACCAGCCAAAATGGAATATGGGGCGGGTTGTATTGGCAGGGGATGCAGCTCATGGAATGCCACCATTTATGGCTCAAGGCGCTAATCAAGGTCTGGAAGATGCTGCTGTGATGACAACATTAGTAGCTGAGATTCACAAGCAAAATCAGTGGGATGACATGGCAGCTATAGAAACAGCTTTCAGTAAATATGAGGCTTTGCGCCGCCCACTTATGGAGCGCGTTCAATACGCAACTTTGACAAGACTACCTCTTTCTTCAGGGCAGCATAGACAGGAGTATGCTCAACAAGTCTACACTCGTAATATTGAAGAAATTATGCAAACATTATTGTAAGTAGGTGAGCATAAATAAACGCAATAATTTGAGGGCGGGTTTTTCGGACTACATCGGAAATATCAAGGCTTTTGGCTAAACCCGCCCCTACATTTTTTTTAACGTTTAATTAGATATATCTACTTACAGACGTTTTCATTTGAATAGACCACAGTAGGGACGTTTTGCTGCGCAACATGGAAAGCGGAGCATTCCGGAACGGAAAACGCATTTTTGCCTGTGCAACGTCCCTACAGGGTTATCATTTTTTTAGTGTGGTTCATTGACCTGAAAAGCGCTCTAATGATAACTCTTATAACTGTTGTACAATATTTTTAGTAATTACCAATATCAGTTTATGAAACCAGAAAACTCCAATCCAAAAATTGACTATGACGTAGCGATCGTTGGTGCCGGTCCCATAGGACTAGCAACTGCCCTCGGTTTACGCCAACGTGGAATCGAAAATATTATTGTCCTTGACCAAACTCGCGCCTTTCGTAAAGTAGGTCAGGGTCTCGGTCTTTTACCCAATGGCTTGAAAGCACTTAAATATCTTGACCCTCAAGCTTACAACAATATCAAAGCTACTATTGACCAACCGAACAACTCACTACAAACAAGTCAGAAAACTGAGACAGACAAAAAACCGCCTTCGCCAGAATGGCATCACATAAATGTAAACGGGGAGAAAATTCGTTCTTTTCCTCTCGGATACAATGAATATTTTNACCCAATGGCTTGAAAGCACTTAAATATCTTGACCCTCAAGCTTACAACAATATCAAAGCTACTATTGACCAACCGAACAACTCACTACAAACAAGTCAGAAAACTGAGACAGACAAAAAACCGCCTTCGCCAGAATGGCATCACATAAATGTAAACGGGGAGAAAATTCGTTCTTTTCCTCTCGGATACAATGAATATTTTGAAAAGTACGGGGAGGGTAGAATATCAATATCTTGGTACGATTTACAAACTCAACTAAGAACACTATTACCAGTTGAGCGCGTTAGAGCTAATCATCGTTGTATTAACGTAGTTACCGAACCAGAGTTTCAATGTGTTCGAGCAGATTTTGTTTCTAATCAAGAAGTAGAAACTAACCCCTATGCTCACTGGGATGATACACAAGAAAAGAATAAAAACAGTAGTGTAAATTCCGCCCAATTTCCTGAATCAGAAATCACATCTATCCGTGCCAAACTATTGATCGGAGTAGATGGAATTAACTCTAGTGTCCGTCAAATAATCTACNCCTATGCTCACTGGGATGATACACAAGAAAAGAATAAAAACAGTAGTGTAAATTCCGCCCAATTTCCTGAATCAGAAATCACATCTATCCGTGCCAAACTATTGATCGGAGTAGATGGAATTAACTCTAGTGTCCGTCAAATAATCTACAAAGATACTCCATACAGTGGATACAGCAAACCAGAATATTGTGGTGTTGGGGCGATCGGTAGTGGTGCAACATATCAGGTGCCGGAAGCACTTTCACAAGAAATTAAGGAGAGATTTTTTCATAGTTATTCTAGAGCAGTAACTATAACAAATCGTCAAAGATCGGAAAGTGACGTTCCCAGAATTATATTATTTTTTCCTCAACCTTGTCAGTTTGGATATCTCCTCCATGCAGCTTTCCCATTAGAGTCATTGCTAGAAAAATCGGGAGAAGAGTTAATTAATATTGCTGTAGAAGAGTTAAAAAAAGCAGACTTTCCAGAGATGATTTTGCAGTTGGTAGCTTTATCTTCCCCAGATAAGATGATACAACGTCCGTATTATACTCATCATGCCACTGTTTCTGCTCCAGACCAACCAAAATGGAATATAGGGCGGGTTGTATTGGCAGGAGATGCTGCCCACGGTATGCCACCATTTATCGGTCAAGGAGCTAATCAAGGACTAGAAGATGCAGCAGCGATCGCTACTTTGGTGGCTGAGATTAACAAGCAAAATCAGTGGGATGATATAACAGCGATAGAAGCAGCTTTTAGCAGATATGAAGCTTTGCGTCGTCCTTTTGTGACTTATATTCAAGAAGAAACTTTGATAGGCAAACCTTTTTCTTCATCAGATGAGAAGTTACAGAAGTATAATCAAGCAGTTTTATCTCGGAATATTGGGGAAATTATGCAAACATTGTTGTAGAAAGAACTATCCTATTTTTCGTAGAGATGTTCCAGAGAATATCTCTACAATTAGTTTATTTACAGCAGTTTGCGCGACTGTTTTAAGATTAATCTCTTTTCCCTACTGTCTGATAATAATTCTCAGGACTTGCGCAAAGAAACCGGGTTTTTATGATAAATCGTTGTTTTTATAATAGAAATCACGAAAAAACCCGGTTTCTGAGTCTAGCTCCTCAAATTTTTCTTTTAGGGCTAGAGCAAAACTACGAGCATAATTACCGAATTATTAATTATTAATAATTAAATAATTCTGGTTTAAAGCCTCCCCTTGGATAGGGAAAAAAAAGTGTTATTGAATTTCCTTATCTTCAATTCCCGCATTTGTTTTAACCAGAGGTAATTATCAATTATCCATTATCAATTATCAATTAATGAATAGTGTTTTACCAGACAGAATATTAGTCTAATATAATGTCACTTCAGGTAAACCTTTCTTGGGAATACTGCTGATAAAACGATGTCGCATCAAGTCTAATTTATAGGAACAAATTAAACTTAATATCCCCAGTAAAACAGGGATAAAAATTATTTTTATAGGCAAATTAATAGCTATTAATAACAAAGCTAAAATTGCCAATACTCCTGTAAAATTTTGACAAAAATCTTTAACTTTATCTATCAAAATTAAAGATTGCCGACAACTAGGGCAATGCTTTGTATGTCGGTGCCAGCGATCGTATAATTGTTCATCATTTAATTCTTGAAAAGGTTTTTCTGTGATTCCTTGCCATTCTGGTTTACCCCCGGCAAATTCATCTAACCATTTACGAAAAGTAACTATTCCAAAATCAGCTAATGAAGGCATGAAATAGGATTTTTGCCAAGTTTTATTTTCTGTTGNGCCGACAACTAGGGCAATGCTTTGTATGTCGGTGCCAGCGATCGTATAATTGTTCATCATTTAATTCTTGAAAAGGTTTTTCTGTGATTCCTTGCCATTCTGGTTTACCCCCGGCAAATTCATCTAACCATTTACGAAAAGTAACTATTCCAAAATCAGCTAATGAAGGCATGAAATAGGATTTTTGCCAAGTTTTATTTTCTGTTGATTCATTAACAGCTTGGGAGTGCATCATTGATAAATCTTGATTACTTAACTTATAGCTATATAAGTGTTGTAACCCAGTAAGTAAATACTTTGGTAGAAGTTCAAACCAGAAGTTACGTTTTTGTGGAGCTGCATCAAAAATAAACTTACTAATATGTTTACAATAACCTGGTTTTGTCGGCACAAAATACAACTGAAATAAAGCAGATTTACCATTAGAAAATTCATATCTTGTTGTATTAGAACAGGGCGGGGTAAATTTCCGCGTCGCATCCATATCTTTGTTGAAAATATTGTAACCAGAATGCTTTAAGGTAAAACCATCTTCGACAGACATTTCTCCGAATAATTCAAAATTTTGCATAGCAATGGCTCTTTCTGGAGAAAAACCAGCAATTCCTTCATGCAAAAATTGACCGTGAGAAGGGTCAAAACTACTCTCAACAGAGACAGTATAACCAATAGGAACTTCTGACATAAACCAATCTGTTGAAGAGCTATCAAATTTATATTCTGGCATTACAGCAGGTTGTTTTATTGTAGAATCTTCAACAGCAGTAGAACTACTATCAGGCCATATCCAAAGTAATCCTTGTAAGACTTGAGTTGGATATGTTTGTACTTGCGATCTCTCACTCTTACAAGCAGTTTCTAAAGCTTTTTCATCGCTCAACATAGGAATATTTTGACATTTGCCTACCCCATCAAAACACCAACCATGATGCCGACACATTAAGTCTCCATTCTTATCAATACTTCCTAAAGATAACTGTGCCAATTTATGGGGGCAAGTATCATCCATTGCTATCCATTTTTGCTGTTTGTCCCGCCAAATTACTAGCCTTTTACCCAGTAAAGTTATTGAGGTTGGATGAGAGGCATCTAGATAGTTTATGGGACTTACTGGATTATTAATTATTAATTGTTAATTAAATAATTGTGGTTTAAAGCCTCCCCTTGGATAGGGGAAAAAAAGTGCTAGGATATTTCCCAATCTTCAATCCTCTCGGTTTTAACCTTCTTGTAATTATCAATTATCCATTATCAATTATCAATTAATGAATGGATACCATTGTTTAGTCCAAGAAAAGTTAGTCATCATTAAATTAACTAATGTATTAAACTACAATTTAATCACCTAACTATAATCTAATTTATTTTTCCAATTTAGACAATCTTTAAATTAGCCATCTACCTGAAAAAAAATTGTCTTGGAGCAGATGTCATTTCAGTTATCAGTTAGCCTCCTATCGGAGGAACTGCGTTAACAGTTAGCCTCCTGCGGAGGAGCTGCGCTTTTCATGTCGCGCAGCGAAACAGTTATCAGTGAACCTCCAACTGAAGTCGGAGGCTTGAAATACTGAATTAAATATTTTTTTCATCCCCTTAAAAGGGGAGGCTTTAGACCTCATTTTTTGGTCACAGAAAACTCTGCATCAAACCAGTAAATTATCAAGTAAATCTCATCTAGCAAATATCTACAAATAAATCTGTTTATTGTGATGATGTTAGCAAATTTATTTTAGGATATCCTCAAATTTAGTAATTGCCAAAATTAGTGTTTTTACCATGACACTAATTACACAAAAAAATACACACAACAAATTGTACAGCAGTCAAAGCAAAGGGCGCGGACATTGCTAAATGCTATTTGAGGAGCATTTACGCACCGAAAACTCAGTCATAGATTACTTCTGACTTTTGACTTCTGACTTGCGCGTAGCGCTATACANCAACTAAATCTGTTTATTGTGATGAAGTTAGCAAATTTATTTTAGGATATTCTCCAATTAAGTAATTGCCAACATAAATGTTTTTATCATGACCCTAATTCCAGAAAAAAATACACACAACAAATTGTACAGCAGTCAAAGCAAAGGGCGCGGACATTGCTAAATGCTATTTGAGGAGCATTTACGCACCGAAAACTCAGTCATAGATTACTTCTGACTTTTGACTTCTGACTTGCGCGTAGCGCTATACAGGCAGGTTTTTTGATAAGGTGAAAAAATGAAAAATATATTAATGCAACAAGCCTGGTTTTCTAATGTACAAAAAGATTTATTAGCAGGGGCTGTAGTGGCTTTAGCTTTAATTCCTGAAGCCATTGGTTTTTCTATTATTGCTGGTGTCGATCCGAAAGTAGGTTTATATGCTTCATTTTGCATTGCTATTGTTGCAGCTTTTTTAGGTGGGCGACCAGCAATGATTTCTGCGGCCACTGGGGCGATGGCATTGCTGATGACAACTTTGGTAAAAGATTATGGTTTAAATTATTTGTTAGCAGCTACCATTCTCACAGGTATTCTACAAATTTTCCTAGGATGGATTAAACTAGGAAATCAAATGAGATTTGTACCCAGGGCGGTAATGCTAGGATTTGTTAATGCTCTGGCAATATTGATTTTTAATGCTCAACTGACCCAATTTGAAGATGCTTCTATTTGGGTTTACATAATGGTCGCAGTTGGGTTAGGGATTATTTATGGGTTGCCTCGTTTCACTAGGATAGTACCTTCTCCTTTAGTTGCTATTGTTGTGCTGACAATATTTACTATGGTGACTGGGTTAGATGTTCCCACTGTGGGAGACATGGGAACATTGCCCGATACTTTGCCTAGTTTTGCTTTGCCAATGGTACCGCTCAACTTCAAAACTTTAGACATTATTCTACCTTATGCTTTGGCGCTTTCCTTGGTAGGTTTATTAGAATCATTCTTAACAGCTAATGTCATTGATGACCTCACGGACACTTCTAGCGATAAAAACCAGGAAGCAGTAGGTCAAGGGGTGGCAAATATTATTGCGGGATGTTTTGGGGGAATGGCAGGATGCGCTATGATCGGTCAGTCTATGATTAATGTAGGTTCTGGAGGGCGTACTCGACTTTCATCTCTGAGTGCAGGAATTTTTCTGTTTGTTTGTATTATTGTGCTGAATAACTGGGTGGCGCGTATTCCTATGGCAGCATTAGTTGCGGTGATGATTATGGTTTCTATCAGTACCTTTCACTGGAGTTCCATTCGCCATATTCGTCGGGTTCCCAAGAGTGAAACAGCAGTGATGATAACTACTGTGTTGATTACAGTTTTGACTCATAATTTAGCTATTGGGGTCATTGTTGGGGTGGCGCTGAGTGCTATTTTCTTTAGTCGTAAAATTGCTGCACTAATTTTTGTTGACTCCCACTTACGGGAAAATAGTGTAGAGCGTATTTACAGTGTCAATGGGCAAATCTTTTTTGTTNATAATTTAGCTATTGGGGTCATTGTTGGGGTGGCGCTGAGTGCTATTTTCTTTAGTCGTAAAATTGCTGCACTAATTTTTGTTGACTCCCACTTACGGGAAAATAGTGTAGAGCGTATTTACAGTGTCAATGGGCAAATCTTTTTTGTTTCTGTCGAGAATTTTCTCAACTCCTTTGATTTTTGGGAACATTTAGACTCTGTAACTATCGATCTAACTCATGCTCATTTATGGGATCAATCTGCTATAGATGCAGTTGATAAAGTTGCGTTCCGTTTTCGCCGACGGGGTATTAAGGTAAATTTGATTGGTTTGAATGATGCTAGTGCGACTTTGTTAGATCGTTTAACTACTCATTCTAGTAAACAAACAATTTTTAAGGAGGGGCGGGTAATTCATTAGGAGTAATATCAAATCCAGTAGTATCGGTCTTGTATAGGGAAGGTAAGGAAGAAGGCTTTAGTTATCTAGGAGAGAAGGAAGAAGGAAGAAACTTTAAGAAAAGGAAAAATCTTACATAAGGTAGATATTTCCAAGGCTTTTACACAAAGGATACCAACGGACATGATATCAGAAGTTAGTAGGGAAATTGCATACAACACAACCTCCCTACGGGGTGATTAACTGTTGAATGAAAATTGTAGAAAGTAGTTGCTAGAAGTAGAAAAGTGTTTTAATATTAAACAGGTAAAGCTTAGGAAATAATTCAGGTGAATGCGACTTGTTGACAGACATATTATTAACCGAACACATCAGTATTGGGCTTGTTGTGATCAGTTAGCTTTTAAGTCAAAAAACTTGTATAATTTGGCTAATTATTACTGTCGTCAACATTTTTTCTGTACTGGTCATAGTCTGGATTTAACTAAACTNGATGCCTATAGAGCATTACCAACTAAAGTATCAAAACAAATAATAAAATGCTTGGTTGCAACTTGGCGTGGTTATTTTCAGGCAATCAAAGAATGGTCAAAACATCCAGGGAAGTTTTTAGGTAAACCAAAAATACCAAAGTATAAGGACAAAACCAAAGGTCGAAATGTAGTTATATATTCAAAGGAATCAGTCTATAGAGCAGGTCTAAAAGATGGTATTTGTCACTTATCCATGAGTGATATCAAAATACCTGTAGTTGTGGATACTGTAATCGAAGTCAGGATAGTACCTGCTACTAGCTGCTATATAATTGAAGTAGTGTATGAAAAAACGAATCAGCCACAAATACACTCAACATATGTAGCCGGAATAGACTTAGGAATTGACAGATTAGTAGCTCTATCTACAAATAAGCCTGGTGTTAAGCCTATGCTTGTTAACGGGAAGCCACTAAAAAGTGTTAATCAGCTTTACAACAAGCGTAAAGCCAAGTACCAAAGTCATCTCAAAGACAACAGAAAAACTAGCCGTAAGATAGAAGCATTGAGTTATCATCGAAATCGTTTTGTGGAGAATTATCTGCATAACACCAGTTTCTTAGTGGTTGAGTATTTAACCACAAATAATATTGGTACTGTAGTAATTGGAAAAAATGATAACTGGAAACAAGGTGCAAATATAGGCAAAAAAAACAACCAAAATTTTACTCAAATACCACATGATAAGAAAGCCCAAGCAAATTACTTATAAATGTCAGCTAGCAGGAATNATAGTCATTAATGCCGATATCAATGGCAGTCTTCAAATTTAAGATAAGAAATTCCCAGAGGCATTTACTGCCGTTTGCGCAGCATTCCGGAGGATGGAAATAGTGAGCTGCGCCGTACAGCCTGTATTGGTTAATCCAATATCAAGATAAAAGCTGTTACGATTTTCTACAGTTTTTTTCGTACGGTTGTCATTCTGGCGAGCAAGATACTCGACTACTGAAAACTTAAAGCTGATAACTGATAACTGAATTTACCCTTCTCCTTGACAGACAAAACCTGCCCAATAATAAGGATGATGGCGTTGCTGAACCAAGGGATGAATCCTTGCATAAAAGGTAAATCCTATCTTTTACTTCCTCTTTCTCTAAAACTATAATTCATCCCACAAATATGCAACGCCAAAAATTGTGAGCTCCGTTCCATCCATCTCTTTTAGCCGAATAGAATAAAAGTTGCTGAGGAGGGAGTTGTTTTTCCCATGCCTCAATAGATTTTTTACCGAATTTTAAAGCTTTTTCTAAATCTGTTTTCTTCAGAGATTGAGTGAGACTTTTGCCTCCTTTTTCCCAGGCAGTATCCCACAAAGAGTCAGCAATTTTTGATAATCCCCAACCTGCTAAACCTACCAAACTAGCTTCCATAAATTACCTCTATTATCAGTTATCAGTTATTAGTTATTAGTTATTAATTACAGTAGATTCCAATTACATGAAATACAAAGATTAGAAATCTCCGATAATAAAAAATAAAATCAGTTATTGCCCATAAATTATCAATTTTTTCCTCCTAATTCCTACTCCCTACTCCCTCTTTTCTGCAGATGTCTATTAATAATAAAATGTTCCTATTACGGGCATTTTGCCCACGATGGTTATGCCTCAAGAAGTTAGAATCTGCTGTATTAATTATCAATTATCCATGATCAATTATCNTCCTCCTAATTCCTACTCCCTACTCCCTCTTTTCTGCAGATGTCTATTAATAATAAAATGTTCCTATTACGGGCATTTTGCCCACGATGGTTATGCCTCAAGAAGTTAGAATCTGCTGTATTAATTATCAATTATCCATGATCAATTATCC
>NZ_LGSU01001329.1 GCF_002260545.1 Hydrocoleum sp. CS-953
CAAAACTAAGCCAACGCACTTTTTCATCCCCTGGTTGCTCTTCCAGATCGCTGTAGTCAACGGAACGTTTGTCAACTCTGGCAGGAGTACCGGTTTTCAGTCGTCCGGTTTCAAAACCAAGTTTATTCAGGGTTTCAGTCAGACCAATAGCAGGAAATTCTCCTGCACGACCTGCTGGCATAGATTTATTGCCTACCCAAATGACTCCACCGAGGAAAGTTCCGGTAGTGAGGATGACAGCTTTACATTTGAAGGCAACACCGAAGTAGGTTTCTACTCCAATAATTTCGTCGTTGTCTCCGAGAACTAAGTCTGTCACCATGCTTTCCCGAACTCGGAGGTTTTCTTGGTTTTCGACAATGTTACGCATAACGGTAGCGTATTCCCGTTTGTCAGTTTGAGCGCGTAACGCCCAAACAGCAGGTCCGCGAGAAGAATTGAGAATGCGTTTTTGCAGGTAGGTACGGTCTGCCATTTTCCCTATTTCCCCACCCAAAGCATCCACCTCGTGGGTAAGTTGAGATTTTGCAGGTCCCCCAACAGCGGGGTTGCATGGTTGCCAGGCAATTTTGTCGAGGTTGAGAGTGAGTAGGAGGGTGTGGCAACCGAGACGTGCGGAAGCAAGAGCGGCTTCGCAACCGGAGTGGCCGGCGCCAACTACAATGATGTCGTATTCGTCTTGAAAATCCATTTTAGTTATCAGTTATACTAGGGAATAGGGAATAGGGAACAGGGAACAGTTGNCAACTACAATGATGTCGTATTCGTCTTGAAAATCCATTTTAGTTATCAGTTATACTAGGGAATAGGGAATAGGGAACAGGGAACAGTTGAAACCCACATACCGCTGTCTAATATTCATTATCAGTACCGACATCTGAAGTCGGAAGTTTAAAAATCAGAATTTTCTAGTCATCCTAAATGTTTGATAGTAACATACAGTCATTATAAATGATTTGTAAAAAAAACTGTAGGGGTTTGGTCTCCAAACCCTCTACCAAGAATGGGATTTAGAAACCAAACCCCGTTAGATAAAATGTTACAATCTGTTTAGGACTGTCATATTTTAATATTGCCCAAAATCACTTGAGTTATTGTTTAAGTTGATAGTCTAACATTTATTATTGGTAATATATGATTGACAAAGAGGAAAATTATTCAGATGTTAAACCAACTTTTTTCTGGGGATAATTTAGAGGTTTTACGCAGACATATTCAGTTATCAGTTATCAGTTATTAGTACAGACTTCTGAAGTCGGAAGTTTGAAAAAAAGTTTAATAGCAATAGGCTGGTAATTTAAGTATTAAAATATTTATTGCCCAAAATCACTTGAGTTATTGTTTAAGTTGATAGTCTAACATTTATTATTGGTAATATGTGATTTACAGAGAGGAGAATTATTCAGATGCTAAATAAACTTTTTTACGGTGATAATTTAGAGGTTTTACGCAGACATATTAAAGATGAATCTGTGGATTTATGTTATATAGACCCGCCGTTTAATTCTAAGCGTAATTATAATCAAATTTATAATAATGTTGGTCGGGAAGATAGGGCACAAGCACAGGCTTTTATTGATACTTGGACTTGGGATGATTTTGCTAATCAAGGGTTAGCAGAAATTCTGGAAAACTATTTAGGACATTTTACTTCTCAAAGTATAGATTTAATTTCTGGTTTAACAAAAGTTTTAGGCAAAGATAGTTTACTTGCTTATTTGATTAGTATGACTCTACGAGTGGCAGAAATTTATCGAGTTTTAAAACCAACAGGTAGTTTTTATCTTCATTGCGACCCCACAGCGAGTCACTATTTAAAATTAGTATTAGATGCAGTTTTTTGCCCTCAAGGTGGAGATTTTCAGAATGAAATTATTTGGAAACGAACTACAAATGCTGGTAGTAGTAAATCCATCGCTAATAAATTTCCATCAAATGCCGATATAATACTTTTTTATACCAAGTCTGAAAGTTATATTTTTAACAAGATTTTTACGGAATACTCAGAAAAATATAAAGCAAGGTACAATAAACAAGATGAAAGAGGTTTATATTATTTGGATAATTTGAAAACATACTCAGAGGAAAGGTTAAAAAAACTGATTTCAGAAAATCGTATAGAGTATACTAGAAAAGGAACTCCCAGAATTAAAAATTACCTTCACGAAGGAAAAGGTATTATTCTAGATAATGTTTGGACAGACATACAAAGTCTTAATTCACAAGCAAAAGAACGTCTTGGTTATCCTACACAAAAACCAGAGGTTTTATTAGAACGTATTATTCAAGCTAGTAGCGATAAAGGGGATGTAATTTTAGATGCTTATTGTGGTTGTGGAACTACTGTTGCGGTTTCACAACGTCTTGACCGGAAATGGATAGGAATTGATATTACTTATCAGAGTATTAGTTTAATTCTTAAACGTCTTGAAGATAGTTTTTGTGAAGGTGTTTTAACA
Organism: Hydrocoleum sp. CS-953; assembly: GCF_002260545.1. GTDB lineage: Bacteria > Cyanobacteriota > Cyanobacteriia > Cyanobacteriales > Microcoleaceae > Trichodesmium. Next base: position 2,460 of record NZ_LGSU01001329.1, read on the forward strand.
GAAATAGAATTAAATGGTATCCCTAAAGATATCGATTCAGCTATCGCATTAGCTAATAAAAAAGACGACCGGACTCGCAAAGAATTTGAAAAATGGGCGGTACTTACTTACACAAATAACCGCGCCATAGTTAATCAAAAAAAAGGAGCAGANGTATTAGTTTAATTCTTAAACGTCTTGAAGATAGTTTTTGTGAAGGTGTTTTAACAGAAATAGAATTAAATGGTATCCCTAAAGATATCGATTCAGCTATCGCATTAGCTAATAAAAAAGACGACCGGACTCGCAAAGAATTTGAAAAATGGGCGGTACTTACTTACACAAATAACCGCGCCATAGTTAATCAAAAAAAAGGAGCAGATAGAGGTATTGATGGTGTGGTTTATTTTCGAGGAGATAAAGAGGAACCTGAGAAAATTATTTTGCAGGTAAAATCTGGAAATATTAAATCTGGAGATATTCGTGACTTGCAAGGAACTATGACTTTAGAAGGAGCAGCTATGGGTATTTTTATTACTTTAAAATCTCCAACTAAGGCAATGATAAAAACTGCTAAAACAGCAGGAATCTATCAAAGTCAATTTATGAGTCAAAGTCTAGATAAAATTTCCATAGTAACTATCCAAGAAATTTTAGAAGNATCTGGAAATATTAAATCTGGAGATATTCGTGACTTGCAAGGAACTATGACTTTAGAAGGAGCAGCTATGGGTATTTTTATTACTTTAAAATCTCCAACTAAGGCAATGATAAAAACTGCTAAAACAGCAGGAATCTATCAAAGTCAATTTATGAGTCAAAGTCTAGATAAAATTTCCATAGTAACTATCCAAGAAATTTTAGAAGAGAAAAAACGATTAGATATTAAGCTGAGTTATGAAGTGTTGAAATCTGCGGAAAAACAAAAAGAAATCCAAGGTAATCAGTTGAAATTTAACTTAGATATTTAGGAATTTGAAAATTAATCAAAAACAGGATTAAGAAGAGCAAAAAATTAACTTTCAACATTCAGCATTCAGCTTTTGAACATAATAACTTACTAAGCTCAAGGGGTGACAAATTTCATTCTTATGTTACTCCTTCAAAATTAATTCCTGCTTTGGTCTGATAATAACTTATAGCTGATAGCTGAATGCTTACTTTTCAACATAATCATTATTTTGATGATAATCTAAATTTCCTTCACTTAACCTCTCAATAATTACATCACAATTTTGTATTTCTACACCAATCCAATTCCGATTATTTGCTTCACAAACCGCATAAGTTGTACCACTTCCACCAAATGGATCGATAATTAAATCTCCTGGTAAACTAGACATGAAAATAACTCTATCTAACAACTTAGTTGAAAGTTGATTAGTTTGTCGCTTTTTACTTTTGAATTTCCAATGACGTACAGGAGGAATGTCATTCCAAACATCGGTTAAATTAACACCCAAAGGATTCATTGCCTGACGATGACCACCATAGTCTTTGATTTCCTTACCACAATGACGACAAGTTTCTATAGGAGTTCTAATTTTTCTAAATACTTTTGGCTTACCTTTAGAATTTTNGCCTGACGATGACCACCATAGTCTTTGATTTCCTTACCACAATGACGACAAGTTTCTATAGGAGTTCTAATTTTTCTAAATACTTTTGGCTTACCTTTAGAATAATATAAAAGACTGTAATGACTAGGATAAAGTCTACCAGATATTGGCATTCCAACTTTCAAATTAATAGTTATCCAATGGCGAAAAGTTAAACCACAATTCATTAAGTGAGAGCCTAACAATATATTCCATTTAGGCAAGTTATAAATAAATAAACTACCACCAGGTTTAAGGATACGACAACATTCATTTATCCAAGCAAAACACCAACTCAAATATTCACTATCTGCCAGAGAGTCATTAGATTTATTGCCATAATTTTTCCCTAAATTAAAAGGAGGATCGGCAAAAATTACATCAGCAATTTCATCTTTGATATTCGGTAAAATTTTCAGGCAATCTACCTCAAATAAAATACCTTGAGTTGAACTAAAACATGGTTCAATTTTTCTGGTATTATCAAAGTATTTTTCACAGGAAAATTTACTTAGATTATTAAAGTTTAAAGAAAGTTGTTTTGCCATTAATACCTATTAAAAGAAAGAATGCTATAAAACGGAGGACTTCTAAATTTATCTTTAAAAGGAGGCGATAGAATCAAAAAAGCTACCTATTTATATCATTTCCACCCTTTTTTTTATGCAATATTGATTCTAACTACTACCTAAGCACGAAAATCATACCAGCTCTTCAGCAATTCTCAATAATTAACCACATCACTATTTAATTGTATTGCTAAAATAAAAAGCTTACTCTACAAATTATTCTCTAAGAAAAAAAGTGTTAGGTTTTAGGTTTTCGGANAATCATACCAGCTCTTCAGCAATTCTCAATAATTAACCACATCACTATTTAATTGTATTGCTAAAATAAAAAGCTTACTCTACAAATTATTCTCTAAGAAAAAAAGTGTTAGGTTTTAGGTATGAAAAAAATTAATCTTTCCCTTACCATCTTAACTAATAAAAAGTGAAGGATTACCTATTACCTAACACATAAGATAAAATCTACCCCTAGAACTAAATTGCCTCCATATTACTTTCCCCTGTCCGAATTCGGACAATTTTATCTACCGGAGCAATGAAAATCTTACCATCGCCGATCTCTCCTGTACGGGAAGCACTAATAATCTTATCAACAACCATATCTACCTGGTCATCCTCAACTACGATTTCAATCTTTAGCTTCTGCAAAAATTCAACCGTATATTCAGAACCCCGGTATCTTTCAGTTTGCCCCTTCTGACGTCCAAACCCTCTGACTTCAGAAACAGTCATACCCACAATACCAGCATTGACAAGGGCAATTTTCACCTCGTCTAATTTAAAAGGCCGAATAATAGCTTCTACTTTTTTCAAGTTATTCACTCCTTACACTATAAGTTTTAAAAAAGCGGTCAGCAGTCAGCTCTCAGCAGTCAGCAGTCAGCTCTCAGCAGTCAGCAAGATTATTTTTTTTAAGTTTAGAAAGGAATTTCAAGCCCTCCTAAACAATCCTGCCTTTGGGGTTCTGGGAATTTTTACCCAGAACTCCGCTGAAGCTGTTAACGCAGTTCCTCCGTAGGAGACTAGCTAAGTGCTAAAAGCTGATAGCTAATTAAGTCTACTCGTTTATTAGGATGCCATCCTTTAATATCACCGCCAAGTGGGCCTTGTTTGTCAATAAATATACATTTATTCAGAAGGCTTTTTAATAGGCTGCAAAAATCTTAACCTGTTGAGCATTTAAACTATATATTTGGGACTAAGAATACCTGGTGTGGGAAAGAGGAACAGAGAATATAAAACCTCAATGGGTTTTAGCTTGGAAATGCCAAAAAAATCAGACCTTTAACCTTTAGAGAATCTTAAAGTTTTCTAGAAATTATCCTAAACATACTCTCTATTACATTACATTTTTAGTTACAATTATAGATTTAATTATAAATAATAGTATCTAGAGAGGAACTACCAGTGCAGTTACAAAGTAAAGTAACCCTCAAACGAGCCACCGGCGCCTTTGCACTAATGGATAGTCTTAAACGTCATGGAGTCAAGCACATATTTGGCTATCCAGGCGGTGCAATTTTGCCAATTTACGACGAACTCTACCGGGTACAAGCTGCCGGGGACTTAGAACACATCTTAGTCAGACACGAACAAGGTGCTGCCCATGCCGCCGATGGATATGCCCGTGCTACTGGTAAAGTAGGTGTATGTTTTGCCACATCAGGTCCAGGAGCAACAAACCTAGTCACAGGTATTGCTACTGCTCAGATGGACTCAATTCCCATGGTTGTAGTTACAGGGCAAGTAGGCCGACCAATGATTGGTACTGATGCTTTCCAAGAAACGGACATTTATGGTATTACTCTCCCCATAGTCAAACATTCTTATGTGGTTCGAGACCCAAGGGATATGGCCAGAATTGTTGCAGAAGCATTCCATATTGCTAGTACAGGTCGTCCAGGTCCAGTATTGATTGACGTACCCAAAGACGTAGGATTGGAAGAATTTGACTATGAACCAGTTGAACCTGCTTCTATCAGACTACCTGGATATCGTCCTACTATTAAAGGTAATCCTCGTCAGATTAACCAAGCAGTTAATTTAATCCGAGAAGCACGTCGTCCTTTATTGTATATCGGTGGTGGTGCAATTTCTGCTGATGCTCATGCAGAAATTCAAGAATTAGCAGAACATTTTAATATTCCTGCCACTACTACTTTGATGGGGAAAGGTGCTTTTAATGAACATCATCCCCTTTCAGTGGGAATGTTAGGAATGCACGGCACTGCTTATGCTAACTTTGCTGTGAGTGAGTGTGACTTGTTAATTGCTGTTGGTTCCCGTTTTGATGACCGAGTAACAGGAAAGTTAGATGAATTTGCTTGTCATGCGAAAGTAATTCATATTGATATCGATCCGGCAGAAGTAGGTAAAAACCGGACTCCTGATGTTCCTATTGTGGGAGATGTGCGTCAAGTTTTGATCGATATGTTACGTCGTTGTCGGGAGACTGGTGAGCCAATTAATTCCGATCAAACTCAACCTTGGTTAGAACGAATTAATCGTTGGAAACAAGATTATCCATTAGTTGCTCCCGAACATCCAGATAGTATGTCACCTCAAGAGGTGATTAATCAAGTTGGGAAAATGGCTCCAGATGCTTACTATACTACTGATGTTGGTCAGCATCAAATGTGGGCAGCTCAATTTCTGAAAAATGGTCCTCGACAATGGCTTTCTAGTGCAGGTTTGGGTACTATGGGTTATGGGATGCCTGCTGCTATGGGTGCGAAGGTGGCATTGCCAAACCGAGAGGTGATTTGTATTGCTGGTGATGCGAGTATTCAAATGAATATTCAGGAGTTGGGTACTCTGGCGCATTATGGTATTAATGTTAAAACTGTGATTATTAATAATGGTTGGCAGGGTATGGTGCGTCAGTGGCAAGAGGCATTTTTTGGCGAGCGTTATTCTTCTTCTAATATGGAAATGGGAATGCCAGATTTTGTTAAGTTGGCTGAAGCTTATGGGGTGAAGGGAATGATGATTTCTCGTCGGGATGAATTGAAAGAGGCGATCGCTCAAATGTTAGCTTATGACGGACCTGTGTTGATGGATGCTCGCGTGACTAGGGATGAAAATTGTTATCCCATGGTTGCTCCTGGTAAGAGTAATGCTCAAATGGTGGGGTTGCCTATTCGGAAACAGCTTGAGCAAGCAGTGGAGTCAATTACTTGTAGCAATTGTGGATACGAAAGTGTTGCTACTAATAATTTCTGTCCTGAATGTGGGAATAAATTATAATTGATTGACAAAATCTCTCGCTATCAGGAATAGGGAGTGGGGAGGAGGAGATGGGGAGTATTTTTCAACCTTTCTCCTGTATTGCTTCCTCCCCACTTCTTGAATCTTAAGTTGATACCAAGATGGAATTATCATATTTATAGCTAAACTTACTCTTAACCCAATATGTTTCTACAAAAGAACAGGGAATAATTGTAGAGAAGCTTAACCATTTACCAAAACTCTACATTAATTTCTAGGGAGAAATCGAACGTCTCTTTTTTTGTTTGCTCAAGATTTGCATTCAATTTTCCAACTATTGGAATACTTGGGTTTTGGGGAAGGTTTAAAGAAAATGCTACTTTTAGATTTTTCTGAGATTCTTCAGTGAGACTTAATACAAATTTGTGTTTTTTGATTCTAATTCCTTTTTCTCTTTTAAAAATAAGACCTTTCATATGAGGATCACTAAGCCACTGATTTTCCATCAAGTAACTTCTAGCTTCTTCAATATTTGGCTCTGACGGATCGTATTCTTCTTCAATGCTTATTTTTTTCAGCATTTCCCCCCAAACCTTACTTTCAACTTCACCATTACCCTTACCAACAGGAGTATCAACATTACCAGAAATTTTGGTTTCGCCATCAGAACTTTTCATTTCCATGTGTTCCACAGTAATTTTCTTTGCACCTAAAAGACCACAAAGGTTAGTAAAATTAATACACTTAGCTTGAGCAAAATTATAGGATGCGTTTGAAGCTTCTGCATAATCTGAAGGATCGTAAGGACTTTGAATTAAGATAGTTCCTGGATTAAGAAGTCCACTATTTCTAAGTTTTTTAATCAGATAACTATCATCTTTTGCTGAATCATCAAGCAAAGAAACTTGTCTATTTAAGAGTAGTTCACGGGCTGAGTTGTCTGATTCTGCATCAATTTCTAGTTGATTTAATTCTTGACGAGAAAGAACCATAATAACTCTACGTTTTTCTGGCTCTTCGGGAAGATAATTATTTGTATCCATGTTTTTATTCTTGACTTGAGTTTCTGTGACTAGCGAATTAATTTCGATACCTTGATTTTTGCTAGAGATATCATCAGCGCATTGTTCAGGGAAATGAATAACGCTATCTGCATTACTGATGGAGGGGGAGTCTTGTCCTGGACAGGCTGTAGAATTTGTATTTCCAGAAACCAGTTGCGGATTAGTTTGGGTATTCGTTCTTGAGCTGTTTGAGGAGTGTGAAGAAGGATATAAATTAGAGCTAGGGGAAGTATTACCGCGACGACTAGACGAAAAATTAAATCTCTTTTTTTGAATTTATCTTGTTTTTTTCGCCAAATGTCAGCTAAAAATTTTTCTAGTACATTATTACTAAAAGGTAAACTATTGTTAATTGATGAAGCAAACCTTGTAATATCACTTACCACCTGATTAATCCAATCTATTTCTTCTTCTTCATAATCTGGAAATTTCCCATAACTTATAATAGGAGCAATCCGATTAAGGACATCTTTTTCTTTGGGAATAGTTTCAACTACAAATTCACGATTTGTGTGATAGATAACTATATTTGATCGAGAATATTGTTCCTTCTTGCCAGCTTGTACAACTCTAGAAATCTTGGAAACAAATTTTTGCCTTTTTTTCTGTTCAGATGGCACAGAATGCTCTAAGCGTTGTTCATTTATCTCAATAATATCAGGTTTTTTATTATCAAGAGGTTGAAAAGAATGTTCTAGTTTAATCATTTTAAAATTTCCTTAAAAACTAATTCAACAAGGTGTCTTGTGTTATCGTTATTGTCTTTGGTTAAAAGGCTACCCAAAGCAACTTTTATTCCTGTACTATGTTGATATAGAAGTGGAAAAATTTTACGAAGCTCATCATTACCTATCATGCGAGGTATAGTTATTTGCAGTTTCTCGACTTCATCACAAAAAGTGCAAATAATTAACAACTTTTTTTTCTTTTTTTTCTGTATGTTGAAGAATTTTTTTTTGTTTTTAGATTCAGAAATTTGCCACCAACTTTGAATCAAACTTAGATCTGCCTCAACACGACTTTGTGTATTACTGTCATTTTGAATTAGAAGATCGGCTCGAACCAGATAAAAAACTAAATCAGACTTCTTAAAAAGATATTGCCACTCATCGTAGAAAGATGTATCTCCACCTACATCTTTGCTTTTTTTGAGTAATATCCAGATATTTTCATAAAGAATAATTT
>NZ_LGSU01000133.1 GCF_002260545.1 Hydrocoleum sp. CS-953
TAAAACCTTACGGGAATTGAATACAAGGAAATCTCTTAGGACTTTTTTTATCTTAAAAGAGAAGGCTTTATATCTTAATTTTTCGGTGAACAAGCATAAATATTACGCAACAGGAGCAATAATGGATAATTGATAATGGATAATTGATAATGGATAATGGATAATTGATAATGGATAATTGATAATGGATAATTGATAATTGATAATGGATAATGGATAATTGATAATTACCTCTGGTTAAAACCTTACGGGAATTGAATACAAGGAAATCTCCTAGGACTTTTTTTATCTTAAAATAGAAGGCTTTATATCAAATCAGGTAGCATCGGTATAAGTTTAGATGGTTAATCTAGAAGTCAGGAGGAATGGGAAATTTAGAGGAGGTTGTCGGATATTTTATCCCTTGATTTTTATGCCTCGCTTCACCCTAAAATCCTAACTTTTTAAGCTCCCTAGACCGAAAACCTTGCACTTTTTCAAGACCTAAAAATGCTAAAACTTTTATCTGTCAATACTTTGATATTTATTTAGCAAGCCCTAAATATTACGCAACAGAAACAATATTTGTATTATACCAGTTTGAAAAAAGAATGCTACAAAAAGGTTTCTGTCTCTCAGAAATGCTGAAAAAAAGCAGCTTCAATTCATTTTAGGTAGATATTTCTATCCTTTTGCCCTTTTTTTCAAGATTTACTCCTTCTTCCTTCTTCCTTCTTCCTTCTTCCTTCTTCCCTACTTCTACCATTTTTCAATAATTCAGAATGCGCGAATTAAGAATGCGCGAATTACCTCTCCTTGAAAAGAAGAGGATTGACAAACAGGAAAATTTTTATTTATTATCCCCTTAAAAGGGGAGGCTTTAAACCACAATATTTCGGTAACAAAAACTTATCGCGCTTGATATTATATAAATCTTTTCTATGTAAATCAATAATAACGGTTCTAAAATATTAGAACCGATCTACAACAAAACTATTAGACATCTCCAAAAATTAAAATTCAAATCAATTATCATCCATAAATTATCTATTCTTTCTTCCTGTTCCCTGTTCCCTGTTCTCTCTTTTCTGGAGATGTCTATTACTAACTACTATCTTTAATCCATTTCCTAATTGAAGTAACACTAAAAGGATTATTTTTACGATTTCTATAACCCTCAAATTTTAACTTTTCAGCTATATCTTGATAGTTAAATCCCTCTTGATAAAGTTCTAAAGCTCTTTGTTTGTGATACTTTGGAGAACTATCTTTTGAATCCTGGGGTTGATTTACCTGATTGGACTGGGAGTCTCCAATCAGGTTGATAACTTTCCCTCAGAAACGAGTTGCTTTTTTTGCTTATCTTCATAATCAAAAGAATCAAGCCATTCCTCAACGATTAGTCTACAAATTTCTGTTGTTGATTTTCCCATTTGTTTGGCAACTTTCTCTAACTTAGGCATTTTCTTTTTGCTAATTCTCAGACCTATAGATTTTTTGGTCAAGGCTTCTGGGTCTTCCTTAAATGTCCCATTAGAGTTTCTTGGCCTTTGTTTTTTCATAAATTCAACCTTTGCTAGCCATTGCTAACTTCGATTTTAGCAAGGGATAGAGAGTTTAAACAAAATAATCAATTGCTAGACGGAAGGGACTCATTGACCTATAAAAAGTTTACTACTACAGCTTTTCAGCTTGTATAGCAATGTGCGCTGGCACGCTTTACAAATTGCAGGAGGTCTCTAAGCAGCTCAAAGCTTTATATTATCGGCAATTTATTCTCACTATTGCCTGTTTTATGTTCCCTGTTCCCGGAGCGCAGCGCTATAACAATGTTAAAGACCTTAATAGGTATTGCTGCTATAGGTATAGACAAATATCTTGACATCCATGGCTAGCCTTGGCTATCATATAAATTGTAGACGAGATAAGGGAGAGAAGATTATTCTTCACAAGTAAGTTGAGAAACTTATTGGATATATAGCAATACTAAATAGGCTGTGATATCAAATCCGGTAGCATCGGTATAATTAGATAGTTAATCTAGGAGTCAGGAGGGAAAAGAATTTAGAAATATTTACACTTTTGCTGATTTTTCGGGAACCGTAGATGAAAATTTTTTATACCGAGTTAAGCGGATTGAATATGACAAATCAAAAAGTAAATAAAAAACATGAAACTCCCACCAGTTTGCTGTTCCCTATTCCCTCCATACCTAAAAGCGGTAAGATTTTTATACACAAATAAAATAGGATTGCTATA
>NZ_LGSU01001330.1 GCF_002260545.1 Hydrocoleum sp. CS-953
GTTTACCTTGTTTTTCTATTGCTGCTAATTCTAAATTTAATTCTAAAATTTTTTCCAAAATATTGTCATTATTATTAAATTTATAAGCTTGTATTACTAACTTATCTAGTTGAGCATGAAGTTTAAAAAGTTGACTGCTAGGTTCGGTAAAAAATTGATTATAAAGTTGAGTTATTCCCCACTGTTTTTCTTCCATTTGTTTTGTACGATATTGATGTAGTTGTTTGGTAGTTTCCCGAATTTCCTGTACTAATTTTTGACTAGGGTTTTGAGGAAATGGAAAAGTTTCAAAACAGGTATTATGAGTGTAGCGAATATCCCCTTTAAGAGTTGAACTTTTAGCCTGAATCCAGATACGATGAACTTGAGATAAAAGAATGCCAAGAATGTAAAAATCTTCAGAAGCAACAACTTTCGTTGTGTTTCCTGGAAGCCAACTAGGAAAGCAAGGAATGAAAATTGCCCATTTTGATACTTCTGGTACGGCAAAATAACATGATAAAGGAGCGATCGCTTTTCTCATTTCCAGTCTTTTTCCTTCGTACTTCCACCAATTTACTTTTAACTTAGAATTGCGATTATTTTGGCGTTCTTTTGGAATAGTTTCTCTGACTCTTTCAAAAGGTTTTTGATAATAACTAGCTTCTTCAATACTCATATCATTAAAATCAATAATCCAACGTTCAGGTTTTCCATGAGGATTTTGTGCTAGATTTCTCCCCATTGAAAATAGTTTCAAAACATCTTGATTTTTAGCATCAGCTTCAATCCAAATATTTACCTCCTTCTCAGTAACAATAAATCCTTTACCATTAGGAATTACCCCTTGAAAACATTGATTTTTATTAGCCTTTAACTTAACTGCTCCAGAAACATCTATCGTCGAAGTCAAGGATGAATTAATCAGACTAACTTTTTGATTATCCAAATAATAACCTTCAGGTTTTTGCTTACTCCAATTAATAATACTAACATGAACATTTGCTTCCCCAGACCAAGGTTGAGTCGAAATCGCCTCATGGATATAACCACCATTTTGAGTAATAAAATCTAGAGAAGCAACTCTACTTTTTCCCTGACTAACAGAATTTGTTCCTACCAACCCAGCTCTACCATTTTCTCCTAAATATTCGTGAGCTAGTCGATACCAATAACAGCAAAAATCTACAGAATCTTTCACATCATAAAACTGTTCAAAAACTCTATCAACATACTCATCTCCAACAGCTAATCTAATATGTTTTCCCCCCAAAAAAGGAGGGTTGCCAATAATAGCATTAGCCTCCGGCCATCTACTAAATAAAGCATCTTGACAAACAATATTTTTATCCGAAGTATCCAAAGGCAAAGCAGGTTCAGTTAACTTAAACTTATCAATAGCAACCTTCCGAGCAATCATTAAAGTAACCCTTGCCAATTCCACAGCAAATTGATTATTATCCATTCCATAAAATTGTACTGGAGTAACAAAACTCATTTCTATTTGTTCCTCTTTTGAACGGCGACGACTAGCAACTTTTTCTAATAACAACTGTTCAATTCTTTTCAACTCCTGATAAGCAATATAAAGAAAATTTCCCGAACCACAAGCAGGGTCTAAAACTCGATAACCTTGTAATTCAAGCTGCAATTTATTCAACTCTTTAATAGTAGTTGCTGCCTCAATTTTTTCCTCCCAAAATTTACTAATAGTCGGTCTCACAATTTTCATTATGTCAACTTCAGAAGTGAAATGAATTCCATAACTATGACGCTTTTCCTTATCAGTTGCTGCCTCAAATATATTGCCAAAAATTGCCGGGCGAATTTGACTCCAATTTTGCCTACCACAAGCCTCCAAAATCCTCAATTCCGATTTAGTTAACTCTATCGGAGGAAAGACAGAAAATCAACCACCATTAAAATAATCTACTCCTTCATAACGCCCAGTCGGTGTAATTCCAGGCTGATTCATTTCTCGAAATAATCCACCAATAATGTCATAAGAATTACCATCTTTTAAACAGTCTTGAACACAAGAAATAAACAGATTTTCCGGTAACATTCCTCTGTCAGCAGCAAACATTGCTAAAACACATTGCAATACAAATCTTTGAGCATCAAACTGATTAAATAATTTTTGTTTTTTACCTCTTTCTTGTAATTCTTGAAAAAGCTGCCCCATTCGTTTCGCTGCTGTTTCTGTGACTTCGACTTGGTTATTTCTAAATACTGGTTGCCTATTAGCTATTTCCATGAAGGTAAAAGCACCAGAACGTTCAGGTATTTGTGTCAACGGAATGCAGTCTACTGGAGTATCTAATTGAGTGTTGAAGTCAAAAATCCAAAATTCGTTAAAATTGCAAAGTATCACATATTTCGGGCGGTCAGGAATTAAACGTATCCAATAATCAAATGCTTGGGAATAATATTTGTTTAAGTCTTCCCCACGTTTTTTCATTTCTATTAAAACCCGTGGTTTCCACACTAAATCTGCAAAGCCTGTATTACCTTTTTTACTACCTTTTTTAATTCTTTTTTCATAAGTTGCTCCTGCTTCTATTGCTCCCTCATGTCCGAATGCTTGAAAAAAGCGATCTAAAAATATTTGTGCTTCTCCTTTTTCATCTCCAGTGATGTGTTGTTGACAGAAAATGACAAAATTTTGGAGTTTTTCAGTAGAAGCTGACATGATAATTATTCCTTTTTTCCTTTTTTAAAGCTCGTAAGTAGGTTGTAATATTTTATCGTAGGGGTTTTCTCCAAACCCTGGTCTCCAAACCCTGGTCTCCAAACCCTGGTCTCCAAACCCTGGTCTCCAAACTCTGGTCTCCAAACCAAACGCCAAAATAGGATTTGGAAACCAAACCCCTACAGCTTTTTTCACAAATCACTTTACCGAAATAATTAATAATTAAACAATTAAATAATTCACGGCTTGAAGCCTCCCCTTTCAAGGGGAAAAAATAAATCTGTTCCTTATTCGTCAATCCTCTCCCTAAAAGGGAGAGGTAATTATCAATTATCAATTATCAATTAATGAACGCCTTTATTATTCGTAACATTCTTTTTTCAAAATGCTATAACACCTCATCTTTTCATCTTTACATCTGTGGGAAAATCCCTGTTTGCCCTATTCTCCCACTCCTAATATTCATAACAAAAAAACACCTACTTAAAAGTAACAATAAATCCTTTGCCATTGCGACATAAAACGCAGCGCGACATCAAAAATGAAATAACAGACGGCTAACAACTGCCCACTAACAACTAACAACTAAAAACTGATAACTGATAACTGATAACTGAAAAAAACCCCCCACCAAAGGTAGGAGGTTTAATTTAATCTAACCTACTAAACCAGAGTTCAGCTAATCTCTAAAAATTAACCAAACTTACCAGCAGTCGAGGCTATCAAGAACGCGGCATAAGTCAGCACATAACCCACCGTAAAGTGAGCTAAACCAACAACACGAGCTTGAACAATAGAAAGAGCAACAGGCTTATCCTTCCAACGAACCAAGTTAGCTAGAGGAGTACGCTCATGCGCCCAAACAATTGTTTCAATCAACTCTTGCCAATAACCACGCCAAGAGATGAGGAACATGAAACCAGTCGCCCAAACTAGGTGTCCGAATAAGAACATCCAAGCCCAAACAGACAAGTTGTTAGTTCCATAAGGGTTATAACCATTAATTAACTGGGAAGAGTTCAACCACAGATAATCACGGAACCAACCCATTAAATGAGTAGAAGATTGATTAAACTGAGCTAAGTTACCTTGCCATGCAGATAGGTTCTTCCAATGCCAGTAGAATGTTAGCCAACCAATGGTGTTTAACATCCAGAACATAGCTAGGTAGAAAGAGTCCCAAGCAGAGATATCGCAAGTACCACCACGACCAGGGCCATCGCAAGGGAATGCGTAACCGAAGTCTTTCTTGTCTGGCATTAACTTAGAACCACGAGCATCCAACGCACCTTTAACCAAAATCAAAGTAGTTGTATGCAGACCTAAAGCGATCGCGTGGTGAACCAAGAAATCTCCAGGTCCAATAGTTAAGAACAGAGAGTTAGTACCACTATTGATAGCATCTAACCAACCTGGTAACCATACAGCACTAGGAGTGGAAGCAATACTATCAGCGTTAGACAACAGCACATCCATGCCGTATAAAGCCTTCCCGGAAGCAGCTTGAACGAACTGAGCAAATACTGGCTCAATCAAGATTTGCTTTTCAGGAGTACCAAAAGCAACCACTACATCATTGTGGACATAAAGACCTAGAGTGTGGAAACCTAAGAATAAAGAAACCCAGCTCAAGTGAGAGATGATAGCTTCCTTATGGTTTAATACACGATCCAATACGTTACCTTTATTTTGCTCTGCATCATAATCCCGTACTAGGAAAATTGCACCGTGAGCAAAAGCACCTACCATAATGAAACCAGCAATATACTGGTGGTGGGTGTAAAGTGCAGCCATTGTAGTGTAATCCCTTGCCATGAAAGCATAAGGAGGCAAAGCATACATATGCTGTGCAACCAAGGAAGTAATTACACCCAAGGAAGCTAGAGCTAAAGCTAACTGGAAGTGTAGAGAGTTGTTTAGAGTTTCATACAACCCTTGGTGAGGCAAGTTAAACTGACCTTGACTCTTACCACCGATTAAACCAGCTTTGGAATCAAGCATTTCTTTAATGCTGTGACCGATACCAAAGTTAGTCCGGTACATATGACCAGCAACGATGAAGATAACAGCGATCGCCAAGTGGTGATGAGCCATATCAGTCAACCACAGGGACTCAGTTTGAGGATGGAAACCACCCAAGAAAGTCAAAATTGCAGTTCCCGCACCTTCAGAAGTACCAAACACATGGTTAACAGTGTCAGGATTTTGAGCATAAACGCCCCAATTTCCTGTAAAGAACGGGCCTAAACCTGCTGGGTGAGGCATAGTTGTTAGGAAGTTATCCCAACCAACGTGCTGTCCGCGAGATTCAGGAATAGCAACGTGAACCAAGTGACCAGTCCAAGCCAAGGAACTAACACCGAACAGACCTGCTAAATGGTGATTTAAGCGGGACTCAGCATTTTTGAACCAAGCGAGACTAGGACGGAACTTGGGCTGGAGGTGTAACCAACCAGCGAACAGCATGATGGATGCCAAAACCAGGAGGAAGATAGAACCCTGGTATAAGTCTCCATTTGTTCTCATGCCGATGGTATACCACCAGTGGTAAATACCAGAATATGCGATATTTACTGGGTTAGAGGCACCTGCTTGAGTGAAAGCATCAACTGCAGGTTGACCGAATTGAGGGTCCCAAATCGCGTGGGCGATAGGACGTACATTTAGAGGATCTTTAATCCACTGTTCAAAGTTTCCTTGCCAGGCAACGTGGAAGAGATTACCAGAAGTCCATAAGAAAATGATTGCCAGATGACCGAAGTGAGAAGCAAAAATCTTTTGGTAAAGATTTTCTTCTGTCATGCCATCGTGAGTCTCAAAGTCATGAGCTGTAGCAATCCCGTACCATATCCGCCTGGTGGTTGGATCTTGTGCCAGGTCTTGGCTGAATTTTGGGAATTTTGTGGCCATAAATCTTTGATCTAAGTCTCGCGTGTCTTTGAGAATTTAGTGAGAATTTAGATTGAAATAGGGGATTGAGGATGAATCAACCCCCAAGTAAGAATGTTAAAACGTTATTGGATTCTTATCCTACTGAAATTATTCTACACAGGAAGAATGCCCAGGTTGTAGCAATTCCACCTAGGAGATAGTGAGCTACCCCCACTGCCCGACCTTGGATGATGCTTAAAGCACGAGGCTGAATTGCTGGAGCAACCTTTAACTTATTATGAGCCCAAACAATAGACTCAATCAACTCTTGCCAGTAGCCACGACCACTGAACAAGAACATTAAGCTAAATGCCCAGATAAAGTGTGCTCCTAAGAACAACAAACCATAGGCAGACAGAGCTGAACCGTAGGATGTAATTACATTTGAAGCTTGCGCCCAAAGGAAATCACGCAACCAACCATTAATGGTTATTGCACTTTGTGCAAAGTTACCGTAGGTAATGTGAGATACTGAACCGTCTGCGGCTACTGTTCCCCAAACGTCTGACTGCATCTTCCAGCTAAAGTGGAAAATCACAATTGACAGAGAATTATACATCCAGAACAGACCTAAGAACACATGGTCCCAACCGGAAACTTGACAAGTACCACCACGACCAGGACCGTCGCAAGGGAACCGGAAGCCTAGTTCACTCTTATCTGGAATTAGACGAGAGCTACGAGCATACAGTACACCTTTGAGAAGAATCAGAGCTGTAACGTGGATAGTAAAGGCATGAATATGGTGAACCATAAAGTCCGCCGTACCCAATGTCATTGGCATCATTGCTACTTTGCCACCTACTGCTAATACATCGCCACCAAAAATTGGGCTAACAGATGATAAAGCATTAGGAGCAGTATTGCCAGGAGCCATCATGTGGATATTTTGTACCCACTGAGCAAAGACTGGCTGCAATTGAATAGCAGTATCAGAGAACATATCTTGGGGACGACCCAAAGCTCTCATTGTATCGTTGTGGACGTATAAACCGAAGCTATGGAAGCCCAAGAATATACATACCCAGTTCAAGTGGGAGATAATTGCATCCCGGTGACGAATGACTCGATCCAACACGTTGTTAACATTTTTCGCCGGATCATAATCCCGCACCATGAAAATAGCACCATGTGCTCCAGCTCCCACAATCAGGAATCCGCCAATCCACATATGGTGTGTGAACAGAGATAACTGAGTTGGGTAGTCAGTAGCAATATAGGGATATGGTGGCATTGCATACATATGATGCGCCACAATGATGCTCAGGGAACCCATCATCGCTAAGTTAATTGCTAACTGAGCGTGCCAGGAAGTTGTCAGAGCTTCATAGAGACCTTTATGACCTTCACCACCGATTAGAAGTGGATCTTTGTGAGCCTCTAAGATTTCTTTCATGCTATGACCAATGCCCCAGTTTGTCCGGTACATATGGCCAGCAACGATGAATAACACCGCTAGTGCTAAGTGATGGTGAGCTGTATCAGATAACCATAAGCCACCTGTTACAGGATTTAAACCACCCTTAAAGGTTAAGAAGTCAGCGTACTCTCCCCAATTCAATGTAAAGAATGGAGTTAAACCTTTAGCAAAACTAGGGTACAACTCTGCCATCAAGCTTTTATTAAAGAGAAACTCATGGGGAAGAGGAATATCCGCTGGTGCTACCCCAGAATCTAATAACTTATTAATAGGCAGAGATACATGAATCTGGTGACCTGCCCAAGACAAGCAGCCTAGACCCAATAACCCAGATAAGTGGTGGTTCATCATTGATTCCACATTCTGGAACCATTCCAACTTAGGAGCGCTCTTGTGATAATGGAACCAACCAGCAAACAACATCAGGGCAGCCATTACTAAACCACCGATCGCTGTGCAGTATAGTTGGAACTCATTGGTTATACCAGAAGCACGCCATAGTTGGAATAATCCAGAGGTAATTTGGATTCCGTGGAAACCACCACCAACATCACCATTTAAAATTCCTTGGCCTACGATAGGCCAGACTACTTGAGCACTTGGTTTAATTCCTGTGGGGTCTGTTAACCAAGCTTCATAGTTGGAAAATTTAGCGCCATGAAAATATGCGCCACTCAACCAGATAAAGATTACGGCCAGGTGGCCAAAGTGCGCGCTGAAGATTTTGCGCGATACGTCTTCTAAATCACTAGTATGACTATCAAAGTCGTGAGCGTCAGCGTGAAGGTTCCAAATCCAGGTAGTGGTTTTTGGTCCTTTTGCTAAAGACCGTTCAAAGTGACCAGGCTTGGCCCACTTTTCAAATGAAGTAGGTACTGGGTCCTTGTCTACGGTTACTTTTACTTTTGCCTCGCGCTCTGGAGGACTTATGGTCATGAAGACTCTCCTCTCCCAAAGACAATTAACTAAATTATTTATGTTGTAGACATTAATAAAAGTTGTAAAGAATTATCAACATCTTTATGCAACTTTGCAGGTTTTAACTGCTTTATTGCTGGAGTGCAACATCACACTCTTTGTTCATGCCAAAACTATATAGCATTTTGGCGAAAATGTCACAAATACATAGATTGGATTTTACCGATTTCGATGTAAGTGCGAACTTCTTTAGGTGATTATAAACTTGCTTAAGAAATTTAAGTTGTATGTTTACAATTATTAAAATTTCTTGATAAAAGATTAATAAAGTATGATCTCATTTCACAGTAAAGAGAAAAAGTCAAGACATACAACCGAAAATTTTACAAAACTCAACGTTAACTAATCTTTACATTTTATCGTGGTCAATCTGGAGATTTACACATTTTGCCAAGCTCCTACAAAGTTTTGTCCAGATGGTTGATTAATTATCTACAGTTGGGACTTATTTACAGTTCCCCAGTCAATCAAGAATAGATAAGCTGAAACCCTTTATTTTTGGTTGAAGTGCCTAATTTTAAATTTGTCAACTTCAAGTTATACATATATATATAGATAACTATCAACAGATAAATACTGATAAACTTTGGTTTGTCAGACTAAACTTGTCAGTAACACACGGCATAGTAAGAGTCTTGGCGTTAGCTAATTCATAGAAAAACTTCAATGTTAACTCTAAATTTATAGGAGTATCGTCAGTGTTTGGCATAAATTTGCAAGCAACATATCTCAGAAAAATCATCACATTCCTAATTACAGTAGTTTTAATATCTGGTTTAGTCAGTTGTAGCGATCGCTTTTCTGAATTCTCTCAAATTCGTCCTCAAAAATCTGAAACCATATCTAAAACTAAAATATCTGAAGTTTCCCCCCCAGAAATAATTCAAAAATTACGTCAAGCAATAGACATATATCAACCCCAAATCACAATACAAAACCCACAACCAGATCAAATATTTGAAGACAATGATATTACTCTGGAACTCCAGGTGCAAGACTTAAATATAGGTAAGTCTGATCTAGACTTAGGATCTTATATAGAAGTAACCTTAGACGATAAACATTACACAAAAATCTATGATCTGAATGAACCTCTTGTCTTATCAGATTTAGAACCGGGTACTCATACCCTAAGAGTTTTTGCTTGTAGTCCATGGGATGAAAGTTTTAAGAACGAAGGTGCTTATGCTCAAACTACATTTCATATCTTCACCAAAACCGCAAATAATAATCCTGCTCCAGATTTACCATTATTAACTTATAATAGTCCGGTAGGTAGCTATGGAGAGGAACCCATCATGCTTGACTACTATCTCACCAATGCACCATTGCACTCGGTAGCGCAAGCAGATCCTGAAGATGAAATAGATGATTGGCGTATTCGTGTTACTGTTAATGGAACCAGTTTCATCACCGATGAATGGCAATCAATATATTTACAAGGATTCCATCGAGGAAAAAATTGGATACAGTTAGAATATATTGATGAATTGGGTAATCCAATTAATAATGTCTATAACAATACTGTTCATCTGATTAACTACGAACCAGGTGGGGAAGATGCTCTCAGTAAAATAATTCGAGGAGAAATTTCACTAAAAGAAGCATTTAGTATAATTGACTTGGAATACATCTACGAGGAACTGCAACCCGAAGTAACTCCAGAACCAGAAGTAGAATTAGTTCCTGTGACTGAACCGATAACTGAGGAATTAGAAGAACAGGAAACTTTTGTTGAACCTGAAATCACTGAGGAATTAGAAGAACAGGAAACTTTTGTCGAACCTGAAACTGAAACTGAAACTGAACCAGAACCAATAACTGAGGAATTAGAGGTAGAGGAAATTTTTGTTGCACCTGAAACAGAAGTAGAATCAGTTCCTGTAACTGAACCAATAACTGAGGAATTGGAAGAACAGGAAACTTTTGTTGAACCTGAAACAGAACCAGAAGTAGAACCAGTTCCTGTAACTGAACCAATAACTGAGGAATTAGAAGAACAGGAAACTTTTGTTGAACCTCAAACAGAACCAGAAGTAGAACCAGTTCCTGTAACTGAACCG
>NZ_LGSU01001331.1 GCF_002260545.1 Hydrocoleum sp. CS-953
TTTTAAGGCTCGTTCAATATTTAGCATTCTTCTGGCCAATTTCTGCTTGAACCATTTTACCTTATTTCCCAACAACTCTAATGAAAAAAGCAGTCCCAAATGTCTTTGACCATGGGATAGAGGGTGTTGTAGTTCACCCAGTCAGGGTAACGCCTGCAAAATAAGGATTAGTCATATTTGACTATATTTTTATGAACTATAATATGAATTAAGCTTAGTTTTAATTTTCTGTTATTTGAGTACAACCTTCCAATGTTTTCAAGATTTATATAGATATATTTAATACCAATTCACTTTAAAGATGTCACAAATAGTTGCAAACTTAAGATGTGAAATAATTTCCTGAAATTACTGTGTCATCAAAGTTTCGAGTCTATAAAATCTTAATGCCTGACTTTTGTACGGGGGTTTTCCTGACGGAATGCTCCGCATTCATGTCGGCTCTTAGCCGAAACATGTCGGCGACAGCCGAAAATGGCCATTACCTACGCACAACTTTCCTAAGGTCATGCTGCCGTAAACGTTTTATATGTCGCGTAGCAAAACGCCCCTACGACTTTTGACTTCCGTGAAACGGTATAACTTTGTCCAATTATTTAGCTTCAGTAGTTAACCCTGAGTGAAATCTCGTTATGATTTTCTAGGAGCAAGACTCAAATTATTCATCTGGCAGTGGCGCGGGGTGTGGATAACAACTCCCTGCATAACTGCTTTTGTTATCTTACTGCGCCTAACCGGAATATTACAGTTATGGGAGTGGAGTACATACGATTTTTATATCCGAAACAGACCTTTACCTACACAGGATCGGCGTATTGCCATAATTGGTATTGATGAAGCAGACATCCACAGAATAGGTCAACCCATTCTTCCCGATGCTACATACGCCAAGCTACTCGAAAAACTCAAAGCTATGGAACCCAGAGCTATTGGTTTAGATATTTACCGAGATTTACCTGTACCACCTGGTCATCAAGAATTAGTTAGAGTATTTCAAAATACTCCGAATCTAGTTGGTATTCAGAAAGTAGTAGAGGATGATAAACAAGAAGGAGTAGCACCACCACCAGCTTTAAAAGAAAAAGGACAGGTAGGGGCAAATGATATGATTGTCGATGCAGATGGCCGAGTCAGAAGAGGTTTATTTTTCTTAGATAATCAAGACGGCGAAAGAATACATAGTTTTGCTATACATTTAGCATTGCATTATTTAAAAAAGGAAAATATTAAAGCAGAGAAAGTAGAAGGAACTAATAACTGGCGTATTGGAAATCAAATATTCATTCCCTTTGAAGAAAATGATGGTGGCTATGTGAAAACTGATGCGGGTGGGTATCAGTTATTAATCAACTATCGGGGGCCGAATGGTTATTTTGAAATTGTTAGTCTCACAGATATTCTTGAGGACCAGGTACCTCCAGACTGGGGACGCGATCGCATCATTCTCATTGGCAAAGTAGGAGAAAGTTTTAACGATCTATTCTATACCCCATATAGTAGTAGTTGGTTAAACTTGCCACAGCCAATGACAGGAGTAGAGGTTCAAGCAAATTTTATTAGTCAAATTATTAGTGCTACTTTAAATGAACGTTCCTTAATCGGAACTTGGTCTGAACCCCAGGAATGGTTATGGATTTTTATTTGGTCCGGAGTTGGAGCTACAGTTACATGGAACTGGCGAAATCAAACAAAACAATTTTTATCATTAGCTTTATTTAAATACCTAGGTCTAGAAATCTTTATTTTATTTGGTAGCACTTATATTGGTTTAATTTATGGTTGGTGGATTCCCGTTATACCACCTCTATTAGCATTAGTAGGTGCTTGCTTTGTCATTACAGGTTATGTTGCTGGTACTGCTAGTGGGATTAGAAAAACTTTTGGCCGTTATCTTTCCCAGGAAATAGTTAGTAATTTATTGGAAAGTAAAGAAGGTTTAAAAATAGGTGGTAAAAGACAAACTATTACTGTATTAGCTTCTGATTTAAGAGGATTTACAGCTCTTTCTGAGCAACTATCTTCAGAAGATGTAGTAGAAATTATTAATATTTATCTGCAAGATATATTAAAAATAATCACATACTATGGCGGTAATATTGACAAGTTACTTGGTGATGGAATAATGGTTCTTTTTGGTGCTCCAATAGTTAGGGAAGATGATGCAGAAAGAGCAGTTGCTTGTGCTTTAGCAATGCAGTTAGAAATGGAGTCTATTAATAAGAAAATTAAAGTCTTAGGATTACCAGCTTTAGAGATGGGTATTGGTATTAATACAGGGGATGCAGTAGTCGGAAATATTGGCTCTGAAGAACATACCGAATATACCGCTATTGGTTGGGAAGTTAACTTAGCTTTTCGGATAGAAACTTATGCTATTGGGAATCAAATCTTGATTTCTAATTCTACTAAAGAAGCGATCGGTATTTCAAAATTAAGAATAGATAGTACCAAGGAAATCAAACCTAAAGGGATGAGTAATCCAATCAATATTTACGAGGTAGGAGGTATAGGAGGTAAATATAATCTGTTTTTACCAAGAGAAGAGGAAATATTATTACTTTTAGAAAAACCAATTCCCATCTTTTATTTGATTGTAGAAGGAAAACAAATTAGTAATACTGTATTTAAAGGCAATTTAATTAAGCTTTCTCAGAGAGGTGCAGAGATAGAGATGAATAAATTGGCTTCAACAGATTCAATACCATTACCCTACAGTAATCTTCAACTTAATTTATTGAAGCCTGACAATCAATCATTTATGAGTGAACATATTTATGGGAAAATATTAAAAGTAGAAGAAGCATCAAAAACTTTTTATATCCGTTTTACTTTCAAGCCTCAATCTGTTATTCAACAACTTGATAGTTTATATCAGTCTTCTTTAAAAAAGTAAATTTAAAGATAGCTATTAGAGGAAGTCTAGGTGTCCTAGATTTGAATAGCTATATTTGCCAGAAAATTTGGGTAGATGATATTGAATATCAATGTTCTTCTAGATAGTATTTCTGCAGTTCTTACTCAAGTTATCAAATAAGAGGTACTACTACTTTGATTACTTACCTAATTAGGAGACACAAGAATAAATTGCGACTAATATTAGCCGATAACCAAGGCGACAGAAGGGACGTATCGCTGCGCGACATGTTTGCGGAGCATTCCGGAACGGAAAACGCATTTTTGCCTGTGCAACGTCCGTACAAAGCGTCTACAGGTTTTCTTGTAGACATTGGGAGATACCCCCTCAGCAGGTCTTGTTTGCTGTGCATTGTTAACAAATGTTAGCAAAATTGTATCGGCATTCGCAGAGGTTTTAATTACTTGACCATGCTAGAGATAACTTATCAGGATAGCGGTTACATAGTGGCCTGGGTTGGTACAANTCGCTGCGCGACATGTTTGCGGAGCATTCCGGAACGGAAAACGCATTTTTGCCTGTGCAACGTCCGTACAAAGCGTCTACAGGTTTTCTTGTAGACATTGGGAGATACCCCCTCAGCAGGTCTTGTTTGCTGTGCATTGTTAACAAATGTTAGCAAAATTGTATCGGCATTCGCAGAGGTTTTAATTACTTGACCATGCTAGAGATAACTTATCAGGATAGCGGTTACATAGTGGCCTGGTTTTGCACCACAAACTACTCTGTCTAAGGGCGATTATAGCACAATCTATAGCAACTATATCAATTTATGTGAATAAATATTAGCAAATCGACAATAGTTAATCAACCCCAACTATTTATGGTAGTGCGTCAAGGAAGTGTGGTCCGTGTGGTCCGTGTGGGGAGACTTCCCTTCCAGCAAGGAGGAATAATTGTAGGGTGTATCTTTATTGGGAAGTGTCAGCCACCTGTCCTAACTTTTTGGTTGCTCAACCTTTNCTTCCAGCAAGGAGGAATAATTGTAGGGTGTATCTTTATTGGGAAGTGTCAGCCACCTGTCCTAACTTTTTGGTTGCTCAACCTTTATACCAATTTGATAAATGTTTGCTACAAATACCTAGGGAATTTTTTAGGAGTCAGGAGACAGGAGTCAGGAGTCGTATGGGAATAGCTTTGATAGTATTTCTAAGTTCATAAATCATCTTTTTAGTCACAAGGACATCCCTATAAAGTATGCACAATCCCTCTTATTATTCGTAACATTCTTTTTTAAAACTGGTATTATATCTCAGAGCTTTTAGACCATTATTGGCCAGCCCTACGCGACTTATCCCACACTTTGCTGATGCACAACCCTATTTATAAACCTCTGGACAAAGTGGCACTACCTCCACATACCACTACTCACTAATACCAAATTCAAAAAAGGCAGTTACATCTTAAGTTGTGATTTATTCCTAGAATAAAAAACTTGATAAATCCCATAAATTCTCAAAATTAAACCTTTTTTCCTATTTTTTATTATTTTTTTTCTTTGCCAGATGAGCTGTTGCCTGTGCCGTGACTGTAGCAATATTTTATGAAATTGGTATAACTCTAGCTCCTCGTCAGTTAGCTCCTGAAATACTGCCTGTTCTTCAGGAGTATTTTTTTTTCATGTATGGTCGGTAATGACTCAATCTGGTAACATAACCCTGACATATACTGCAAATAGAGTTAATTCAGCTAGTTCACAATTAATTCATCCTAGTTGTTATCTTTTTACTACTAATTACCACTAAAATTAGTTAGGGACATATTCATGATTTACACAACGGCACTAATTATAGCGGGTTTATCTGGAAAAATGAGGAATTTATACACTATATATAGTTTGACTTCGTAAGTCCTGATATTATAAAACTGATAACTGATAACTGAAATAACATCTACTTCGACCACTTTTAAAACGAGTAGTTTACAATTAATTCATCCAGGTTGTTATCTATTTTTACCAACAATATTTAATAATTATTCAGAATTGTTGGTTGAGTCACTTTAACTAACGATATTAATTAGATAACTATGAAATTAAAATCTCTACTTACTTCCGTCAGCTTCACATCTGGAATCTGGCTAATTTTACCTATATTATATTGGCAAAAANTACCTTTTCTTCAAAATTAATCCGAAAAATTCAGAATTGTTGGTTGAGTCACTTTAACTAACGATATTAATTAGATAACTATGAAATTAAAATCTCTACTTACTTCCGTCAGCTTCACATCTGGAATCTGGCTAATTTTACCTATATTATATTGGCAAAAACCAGTCAAAGCTCAAATAATACCAGACGAAACATTAGGTAAAGAAAGCACAAAAATCAGAAGTATAGACCAACTGAAAAAACAAATAGAAGGAGGTGCAATTAGAGGTTCAAACCTCTTCCACAGTCTGCAAGAATTTAATATAACTGAAAATCAAAGCGTCTACTTCACAAATCCAATCGGAATTGAAAATATATTAACAAGAATCACAGGAAAAAATGCCAGTAATATCTTAGGAAAACTAGGAGTAGAAGGAGCAGCAAACCTATTTTTAATCAATCCCAACGGNCAAATAGAAGGAGGTGCAATTAGAGGTTCAAACCTCTTCCACAGTCTGCAAGAATTTAATATAACTGAAAATCAAAGCGTCTACTTCACAAATCCAATCGGAATTGAAAATATATTAACAAGAATCACAGGAAAAAATGCCAGTAATATCTTAGGAAAACTAGGAGTAGAAGGAGCAGCAAACCTATTTTTAATCAATCCCAACGGCATATTTTTCGGACCCAACTCCAGCCTAGACATTCGCGGTTCATTTATCGCCACAACAGCAGACGAAATCAGACTAGGAGAAAATGGAATATTCAGTGCCACAAACCCGCAAAATAGTAACCTATTATCCGTAGCACCATCAGCCCTATTTTTCAATCAAATAGCAACTCAAACAGGAAGCATTATTAATAGTTCAACAGCAGGAGAAACAGGATTACAAGTCCCGACAGGAGAAACCCTAGGATTAATAGGAAATCAAGTCATAATTGACGGTGGAAAACTAACAACAGAACAAGGAAGAATCGAAATAGGGAGCGTCGGAAATCAGAGTTTAATTGAAATAGAAAACACAGAAAATAATTATGAATTAAATTATTCAGAAGTAGAAAACTTCAACAATATAGAACTAAAAAATAACGCCGTAGTAGACGTAAGTGGAGAAGGAAGTGGAAAGATACAAATACAAGGAAAAAAGATACAAATAACAGAAAAATCAAGAATTCTAGGCAACACATTAGGAACCCAAGCAGGAGGGAACATATCATTAAGCGCCAGTGAATCAATAGAAGTAAATGACAGCCTAGTAGATGCCGATGTCGGACAAGGAGCAACAGGGGACGGAGCAAGTATAACAACCAATAGTCCGAATTTAATACTAACAAGTGGAGGACAAATTAGTACAGCAACATTTGGTTCAGGAGGAAGTGGAGAATTAACAGTAAACGCCCAAGAGATAGTAGTAATAGGAGCATCATCAGACGGTCAAAACCTCAGCGGTTTATTTACAGACGTATTACCAGGAGCAACAGGTAGAGGGGGAGATATGACCATCAACACTCAAAGCTTAAAACTATTCACTGGTGGGCAACTAGGAGCCAACGTATTAGGAGAAGGAGTTGGAGGAAACTTAACAGTAAACGCCCAAGAAATAGAAGCAAGTGGCACAATACCAGTAAACTTAACAGACCCACAACAACAACTACAAGTGCAAGCCTTAAATGGGCAACTTCCCGCAGCAATTTTAGCCATAGTCATACCACAAGCAGAAGGAAATAGTGGAAAATTAACAATAAATAGCGATCGCATCCTTTTAGAGAATGGAGCGCAAATAGGAATAGGAACATTTGGGTCAGGTAACAGTGGAGAACTAGTAGTCAAGGCAAAAGAGATACGAGTAGTAGGAACTTCAGCAGATGGGTTATTGCCAAGTAGCTTTAATAGTTCGGTCTTATTTGGAGCAACAGGAGAAGGTGGAAATATTAATATTGAGACCGAAAGTTTAACTCTAGAAGATGGGGGACAAGTAAGAGCAGGAACATCTGGAGTTGGAAATAGTGGAGATGTAAGAGTGAAAGCGAAAGAAATTAACTTACGAGGTAGTTCTGAGAATGGTAGGTTTGCCAGTAGTATTCAAGCCTCTGTAGAGGATCTATCAGACCTAGTTCCTGGGGCATTGGGTAGTGGAGATGGAGGACAAGTATTAATAGAAACTGAACGGTTGAGTCTGGAAAATGGAGCCGAAGTTAGTGCTAGCACATTTGGGGAAGGACAAGGTGGAAGTATTGAAATTAATGCTGCTGATGTTGAGATTAGTAACAGTTTTATTACTGCTGAGAGCAATGATAGCAACAATAATAGTCTCACCAACATTACTATTGGAAATGGAGGAAATTTAACAGTTAATACTCAACGTCTGAATTTGAAGGATGGAGGCAGACTCCTAGCGGCTACATCCACTGAAGGTCAAGGGGGAAATATTACCATCAATGCCACAGAAATAGAAGCAGTAGGTAGTTCACCAGAAACCAATAGTCCCAGTGGTATAGATAGCCGAGTCAAATTAGGAGCTACAGGAAACGGTGGCAACTTAACAATAAACACCCAACGTCTGATACAAAGGGATGGAGCAGTCATTCAAGCAGGAGTTTTCAGTTCTGGTCAAGGAGGAAACATTACAGTCAATGCTACAGAGATTGAATTATCTGGTAATGGTACAACTCGGAATATAATTCAAGAAGTATCACCTTTGATCCAAAGCGCAAGTGGAGAAGTTCCTAGTTCTTTGATAACCACTGTTCTGCCTGGTGCAACAGGAAAAGGTGGGAATTTAAGCATCAATACCCAAAGTTTGACCCTGCGAGATGGAGGGTTAATTGGTACAGGAACATTAAGTTCAGGTGAAAGTGGAGATTTAACAGTAAGAGCAAGAGAAATTAATTTGATAGGTACTAACCCTACTGGTCAACTTCCTAGTAGTCTGTTTACCACAGTTTTGTCAGGAGCCACGGGAAACGGAGGCAACTTAACCATTGATACCGAACGCCTCAGCTTGAGAAATGGTGGCCAACTCAGAGCGGGTACATCTGGTAATGGTCAAAGTGGAGACTTAACAGTAAGAGCCAAAGATATTGAAATCACTGGTCGTGGTGACGATGGTATACTTCCTAGCAGTATACTTGCTGGTGTAGAAGACTTAAGCAACTTATCTTTGGGTCAAGGTAAAGGAGATGGAGGTAACGCATTTATTCAAACAGAACGCTTAACTATTTTGGATGGAGCTGAAGTTAGTGTCATCACAGAAGGTGACGGTCAAGCTGGAAATCTTATCGTTAATGCTACTGACAATATTACCATCTCTGGAGTCAGTTCTATTACTGGTAACTCCAGTGCTATCACTGCTGGCAGCGAGTTAGGCGCAACACGACCAGGTGGAAACCTTAATATTACTACCCCGACTCTCAACCTCAGTAACGGTGCTGTTGTTACTGCTAGAAGTCGCAGCAACTCTAATGGTGGTAATATCATGTTAAATGTAGATAATCTCAATGTCGCCAGTGGCGCTCAAATTCTCACCTCTAGTTTCAATGATGGTAATGCGGGAACTATTAGTATTAATGCCGATACTGCTATTACTCTTTCTGGTAGTGATGTCAATTTTAATGACCGACTGGCTAATTTTGGAGCAGAAAATATTGATACTGATGGGGCAGAAACTGCTATTACTTCTCGTTCTCGTGGTAATGGTAATGCTGGCTCTGTTACTATCAATACACCTTCTTTGAGAGTAGAAGACCAGAGTATTATTAGTGTTAGCAGTTCTGGTAGTGGGGTAGCAGGTTCTCTTTTGATTAATGNTGTCAATTTTAATGACCGACTGGCTAATTTTGGAGCAGAAAATATTGATACTGATGGGGCAGAAACTGCTATTACTTCTCGTTCTCGTGGTAATGGTAATGCTGGCTCTGTTACTATCAATACACCTTCTTTGAGAGTAGAAGACCAGAGTATTATTAGTGTTAGCAGTTCTGGTAGTGGGGTAGCAGGTTCTCTTTTGATTAATGCTCCAACTATTCAAATCAATAATGGTACTCTCAGCGCTGAAACTGCTGCTGGAGAACAAGGCAACATTACCATACAAGCAAGAGAAATTAACCTAAAAAATCAGAGTGCTATTACTACAAATGCTACTAACTCTGCTACAGGTGGGGATATTAATATTGAGACAAAATTTTTAATTGGTTCAGACAACAGCAATATTAGTGCTAATGCCATAGTTGGTCAAGGTGGTAATATTGGCATTACAACAGAAGGAGTATTTCTGGATAATAGTAGTGAAATTACTGCCACCTCAGCTTTAGGTATAGATGGTTCAGTAGAACTGAATACCCAGGTAGACCCGACTCAAGGGGTGGTGAAAGTATCTGCTAATGTGATAGATGCTTCCTCATTAGTGGCACAAAATTTATGTGCAGCAACGAGTGAGGAAATACAAGGAAGTTCTTTTGTGATTACAGGTAGAGGTGGCCTCCCCCCCGATCCGACTCAACCATTAACAGTATTGAGGGGAACTGTGGGGTGGGAAAGTAAAAGTAATACACAACAGAACGCAAAATTNCCCAGGTAGACCCGACTCAAGGGGTGGTGAAAGTATCTGCTAATGTGATAGATGCTTCCTCATTAGTGGCACAAAATTTATGTGCAGCAACGAGTGAGGAAATACAAGGAAGTTCTTTTGTGATTACAGGTAGAGGTGGCCTCCCCCCCGATCCGACTCAACCATTAACAGTATTGAGGGGAACTGTGGGGTGGGAAAGTAAAAGTAATACACAACAGAACGCAAAATTTGTGATGTCTGAGTTTCAACAACCTGTGGTGGTTTATCGTCGGCCAGAAACTCAGAAAGTGCCACAAATTACTCAGGCAATGGGTTGGGTTATGACTGAATCTGGTAAAGTAACCCTGACATCTACTGCAAATAGAATTAATTCAGCTAGTCCACAATTAATTCATCCTAGTTGTTATCTATTTTTAGGGAGTAAGGAGTAGAGGACTTTGCTGATTTTAGTAAGGTGTAGAAAAAACTGGTAGTGCGTCAAGGAAGTGTGGGAAGTCTGGGAAGTGTGGGAAGTGTGG
>NZ_LGSU01001332.1 GCF_002260545.1 Hydrocoleum sp. CS-953
GGGTTCCGCATAGCGTGTTAATGGGAAATCAACATACAGGAAATAAACCCGCCCCCAGACGATATGGCCGTACAGGGCGCGGGGCAGGTTTAGATCAATAAGTTAATTTTATATACGCTAGTATTATTTGCATTATTCTATTCTGGAGTTTGAATTTAGCGAGGGAGAAGATTTTACCACAGTCCGTCTGAGTAGCGATCGCGAAACTATTAGCATCTCTTAGCCCGAAGATGCCACCTAATTTTCAGAAAAACTTTACCATTGGATAGGAAAGAATCGCTTTATCTTCTGTCATAATAATTAAATCATGCTCTAAAGATTGACAGAGTAAAAGACGATCAAAGGGATCATTATGTAAGGGCGGTAATTTAGCTAATTGAGTAATCGTAGTTTCAGCAATAGATAAGCTATAAATTAGATGTCTTTCACGCTGTTGGGGAAGGTAAATTTCAGGAGATTCTGGTAATGGTAATTTTCCTAATTGATATTTGATTGTTGCTTCCCAAACAGAAACTACACTCAGATAAATCTCGTTATCTTGATTACTAATAGCATCATAATATTTGTCTGCTAGTCGTTTATTATTAGTAATAAACCACAGAAAAATATGAGTATCTAAGAGTATGTTGATGGATTGGTAAATAGGTTAATAATTTCTTCAGGGAGGGGATCGTTAAAATCATCAGGTACAATAAATTCACCTTCACATAAACCAATAGGACGGCGTTCTTTTTGAGGTGGTTTTGTTGGTATGGGTTTAATTTCAGCAATAGGTTTATCTGCTTGAGTAATGATCAAACTATTACCTTCTTGAATCAGTTTGATAAATTCTGATAAATTGTTTTGAATCTCATCTATGTTTAGAGTAATCATGGCGTTAGTTTTTATGCCATTATGGATAATTGAAAAAAAAATTATTCAAGTAAATATTTTTTTTTAGAGGAAGTAAACCTATCTTCATATTGTTAGGACTTACGCACTACAACGTATCTTCGTCATTGCGACCGACAGGGTTTGCGGAGCAGTCCGGAACGGATAGCAATCTCAAATCCTAGTTTTTCGTACCTCATGCGTAAGTCCTGATTGTATGATATTAAATTACCTATTAGGATTATATCACTTGGGAGGGGGGTTTGGAGACCAAACCCCTACTACTAATAATACTGAATTTAATCTAATAATTTCAACATCCGCAAGTCTTGTTTTCAATTTAATTGAACCTCTTTGCTCACATTTACTAATACTTTATTACCTCTAGTCAAACTATATTCACCCCTCCATTTACCTTGAGCAAGAGACTGAGAATTATTGCGTTTACCCACATATCCCATCCATGTCTTTTTCGCAGATTTAATTTCCTTTTTATTATCTATCACTCGCTCCCCATTAGGAGCAAATAATTGATAATGTTCCTCATCCCCAGGCAACACCCCATAAACTTGCACCCAAAATATTAATGCAGCACTATTTCCTGGCAAAACCGTGTCGTAAAATTTCCCAGACCACAAATCATCCATAGTTGGTGCAGCATCAGCAAACCCACCCCGAATAAGACCAGTCGGTTTATAACTCAAGGGTTGTTGCCAAATAGAATTCCGAGCAGTATTACAACCACTTTTAGCATTAGCTCCCACAAATGGATCGACAATTTCTCCCTGATATTGAATGCTTAAATGTATATGAGGAAAAGAAGCTAAACCCGACTCTCCCACCATCCCCAATTGAGTACCTGCTTTAACAACTGTTCCTGGTTTCACAACCACACTACCGTTGCGGAGATGACAATATTGAGTTTCCCAACTATTACCATGATCTATCACCATTCCGTTACCACATTCAATATTTTTCACTGCATCTTGATCTGCTTGATTTTTGACTCGGCGATCAGGTATTCCATCTCGCACTCGTAACACTTTACCAGGAGCAACCGCTTGTACCGCTACACCCTTCGCCATAATTTTTTCATCAGATATAGCAAAATCTGTTCCTTTGTGGCCGTCGTAAGTTTGCCTACCGCAACCAAAATCTACTGCTTTTGGACTGGGGTCGCGATCGCTATACAATAAAATAAAGCAGTCTTTGTCTAGCTTACATTCAACAGGTATAGCAAATTTGGGATTATTTGGTACTTGAGCAATAGAATTGTCAATGACAGAATTTTGAAATAGTGGGGTATTAGCATTAGCAGTCAATAGGTAGTTGGTAGCTAATACTATTACTAATGCGGTAACAAAACCATAAAAATAATTTTTAAGTTTCATAATTGTTATCTGTTATTATCCTCTAATATTACAAAGGCAAGTAGATAACCCGACTTTAATGATAATTCAATTTTTAAATTTTTGTCAAAGGCGATCGCTGCTCAAAAAAATCTAGTAATTAAAGGCTGTTCTCCAATTGATAAATAACATAGGGGGCTATTCTAATTTCATCTTTCCAATGAAGTGGATCTGAGCTGTTTCCAAGAGGTCTAAATTCCTGTTTTACCGTCAAACCAGCCTGGAGAAACGCCATTTTATAGTCGTTATCGCTCCAAAAATAATCGGTTACATCAATGTTTTCTGGGAGCAGACGAGCCTTAACTTGTTGCCCCGAATGGAGGGGTAGCTTATTCTCTGGAAAGTCTACTAAGCAAGATAGCCAATTTCCTTCGTAAAACTCCTTTGTGTTAGTAACTATTATACCAAAGCCAGATGGACAGATAATTCGAGCCATTTCTCTTACAATTAAATCAAGATCAGTCCGGTTGCCAATTTCAAGTAACATCCAGCTTGAGAAAAAAACCTGAAAATGTCCGTCCACAAAAGGCAAAGGCTGGCTGGGTTTGAGAATATGGTAGTCACCTTTTGGATCTGCTCTCCTGGCTTGTGCAATCATCTCTGGACTAATGTCTGCACCCACAACATGATTCCCCAGGGCTTTCAAAAAACGGCTTGAACGACCTGCACCACAGCCTAGATCGAGAACAAAGGAGTCTCTCAGCAAACGGTGTTCTGCAACAGTCCGAAATGCGAGGTAGTCTGTATTATTTAGTTCTCTAAGAGCGTATCGTTCGGCTTGTTGGGAATAGTCAGGGCTAGGCATAGTTATATCATATTGAACAGTTATAAATAATTGGGTAAGTAGGGGCAATTTTTGTTTATCATGTTCCGAAAACATGAATTGTCCCTACAAGAGCAAACAAAGGAGAAAAGTAGAGGTGTAGGAAGTAGTTAATTACTTAAATTTTATTCACCACTAAATTGTTGGTACATTATACCATAAATATATTGAAGCTACTGCTACTTTTCTTTAGATAATATTGTTATTTTTGACTATGAAAAGGGCAACCACCAGCAGTTAAATCTTTGAGAAATTTACTATTATTGAAATAATGTTCTACAGATAAAATCTTTAAATCTTCAGTTAATCTGGCAATACTCATGCCAACCATTTCAATAGTTTCACCAGTAGGTTGATACTCTTTAAAATTACCCTTAAAAGTTCCCCAATGCCGCCATTTAAAGGTAACATTTGGCGGTCCGGAAAGCACTTCTATTACTTCCCAAAGAAACCCATCAGGAAAAGCTGTATGAAAAAGTTTAAAGGATGATTCAAAAGTTTCTTCTTCTGGATTATAATGTTTATTTTTACTGATAAAAAGATTGTATGTTCCTTGTTCTGCTGCTTCTTGGGCGGTATATTCTTTGCCTCCATTACTACTCATCCGAAATTTATCGGCAACAACAGATAACCACTGTTGAGGATTAGCTTTATTAGATGCTTCCATCTCAAAAGTTCGGACTAGGTTATGAGCGATGGCTTCTAAAGATCCTTCTGGATGATGATATTTACTTTCTTGTTGGAAAACTTGATCGTTGTGAGAATAGTCTGGTCGTGTTCCGCCTCGCCATTCAACTCCTTCATCGTTAGCAATTACTTTGTCTCGATCTTGGACCCAAAGTGGTAGTTCTGTAGAATTAGTATTACTCATATTTATATTTCAATCATTAGTTTTCAGACTTTAATTTACTAGATTATTTTTGAGGACAATAGCTATTACATAATTATTTAATTCTTTTTGATTAAAAGTAAAGTGTAACAAATAAATTAGTCAACCTCATTCTCCTTTATTACCGAAAGTTCAAGGTATCAAGCATCTCCATTCATGGAGAAAAAAAATCCTCAAATCCTTCTTTAGAATCAGAGCTAATTATAGCGGTTTTCATTTCAGTAGGGACGTTGCATAACAAAAATGCTAACGTCCCTACGAGGTTTGTGGTTATGGCGATGTTTCATAAATCTGAAAAGTGCTAATTCCCCTACAAGAGTTTGAAAAAGCCCGTGGTGCGCTTTTTTGTGGGATTCAAACCCAGATTATACACCAAGAATAAGCTGATAGCTGATAGCTGAGTGCTGAGTGCTACTTCAATTATTAATTCTTGAAATCTTCTTTTCTCAAAGCATACTTAACACCTGCTTGCTGAGACTCGGAATAAACAAAATTTAGTTCAAATTTTAACCCCACTTTTTGTATAACTCGAATAGATGCTTTATTTTCTGACAAAGCACTTGCTGCAACTTGTTGTGTTTCCAACTCTAAAAAACCTTTCCGAATTAAAGCTTTTGAACCTTCAGTTGCATATCCCTTTCCCCAAACTTTTCTTTGCAACCGATAACCTAGTTCAATATCATCTACTCTATACAAAGTTTCTCCCATATAACTATCTAAACCTGGTCGAAAATGAAACCAACCAATAAATTTATTACTTAACTTTTCAATAGCTGCCCAAAAACCATAACCTGGATATTGTTGGTAATATCTGAAAACTTTAGGTAAAAATTTATTTTTAATCTCATTGTAGGGGGTAGGTGTTCCTGAGCGATCGCCTAATTTTGTAAATCTAGTTACTTCTGGATCGCTATCTAACTGAAATAATAATTCTGCATCAGCTTCAGTAAATTGTCGTAAAATTAATCTTTCTGTCTCTAGAAAAATCTTCATTGAATTTATTAATAAAAAAATAATAACCCCGTAGGGACGTTGCATGGAACGTCTAAGGGCGACCATGGAACCTCTGAGGGCGACCATGGAACCTCTGAGGGCGACCATGGAACCTCTGAGGGCGACCATGGAACCTCTGAGGGCNGGCGACCATGGAACCTCTGAGGGCGACCATGGAACCTCTGAGGGCGACCATGGAACCTCTGAGGGCGACCATGGAACCTCTGAGGGCGAATGCCATTCGCCCCTACTAATGAAAAGCGCTGTAAATCTGCTTATTTTGAAGTATTGGCAAAAACTCCTAGTTTGGTAGGGGGTTTGGTGACCAAACCCCTACAAGATTTCAGCTACATTAAGTATGGCAACGAAAACGGTTCTAGAACAAAATAACCCTATCTATTCCAAATAAATCATCAATTGTTTGAATATTCTGAGTTAAGTTTAAATTAGCTCCATCCTCAATTATAGCAATAGTATCTCTCTCAATAGTATTATTCTCTATTGATATTGATTGGTGCTCAATCACTAAATTATTACCTAATGGGAAAAACTCAATGTTATCTCTGGAACTCTTAAATATCTCAATAGAATCACCCTCAAATTGGTTAAAGTCTACTATTGTTGCTTCACCTTCACCTAAATAGAAAGGTACCGCTCTTGGTATTAGAGCAGGAACTATAACTGTAGTAGTTCCTAATATAAACTCATTTACTCCAGGAGTACCAATAAGGCGATCAAACTCACCTATACCATCACTACGGAAATCTCTTTCAAAAAAATAATCTACTGCAACTCCTGTTATTTCCACAAAATTATTTTCTGCTCCCACAGGACTAACAATATCGCTGCCACTTGTTCCACTAAAAATAGCAGCACGATTTTCATTGATACCAAAGTTGAGATAATGTTCTAAACCAGAACCAATGAATCCGTTATTGACTGCTTCAGCAACACCAGGATTATTTGCTAAATATTCGCCTTCGACAAAAGATACTTCTAGAGGTAGAGGTTCATCAGTTGGAGGTTGTTGGGAACCAAAGCGGAAGTTACTACTATCCAAAAGTAGCTCGTTAGTAACAGGATCGACAGCATTCTCCACCACAGCTNGGATTATTTGCTAAATATTCGCCTTCGACAAAAGATACTTCTAGAGGTAGAGGTTCATCAGTTGGAGGTTGTTGGGAACCAAAGCGGAAGTTACTACTATCCAAAAGTAGCTCGTTAGTAACAGGATCGACAGCATTCTCCACCACAGCTAATGTTGTTCCTGTAGTGCTACGAGCAATAATGGATGCTTCGGTTTGTCCTGGTACAAAACCAATGGAGTAATTTCTAATAAATGAATTATTCTCTTTACCCAATTGGATAATGTCAACATTGGGGTCAAAGTTGCTAATGCGAACCCTACTATCTATACCATTGTAGAAATCCTGACCAGATTCACCTAAGATAAAAATATCAGTAGTATTTCCTCCAAATAAGGTGTCAAAACCTCCGCCTCCATCACCTGTAGTACCTGTTTGATAAATACGATCGCCTTGAGCGTCTAAACTAACAGGTACTCCGATCAAGTCTATTTCTCCTCCTGCTACACCCACAGGAAATTCTGGGAGAAAGTCATTGCTAGTGCTACCAGTAAAAGTAGCAGAGCGCAGTTCAAACTGCCCAAACTGGAGATAATGATCAAAACCAGATGGGATAATACCACTATTAACTGCTGCTGCAACACCAGGGTTTTCTAGCAAGTATTCACTTTCAAAGAATGGCATGATTTTTTTTTAGTTAAACTAAGTTTCTCATCCTTGACCAAAAAATCAGGTCTTATATCAAATTAGTGATTGGTAGGGGTTTGGTAACCAAACCCCTACAGTATTGAATTGTACCGATACTACTAGATTTTGTAGTGGTCTACAAGTAATGATATCCTAAAAAAAGTCAAGTAGTCAACAGAATACTCTTTCTGGGAAACAAGGAATTTAAGTTACTTTCTATTCCCTATTCCCTATTCCCTATTCCCTGTTCCCTAATTTTAAATAAAACCGTTTTCTGTCAAAAATTCTGGTGTAATATCTTTTAAATTATTAACAGTAGAATTTGCTGCTAAAGCAGGTGGCAAAACAGAATAATTATTAGATCCATGACGCAGAAATTTAGCTACATATTTACCCAGAATATCTGCTTCAATATTTACTAAACTACCTACTTTTAAATGGCTCAGGTTTGTTTCATTAAAACTATGGGGAATAACTGCTACTTGAAACCAGTTGCCATCCACATCACAATCAGCCACAGTTAAACTAATACCATTAACTGCTATACTCCCTTTTGGTACAATATAGGGTGCTATCTGACGTTCCCACTTTTCATCTGTTGTGTGTGGCGCTATAAATTTCATTTCCCAGGCATTAATAGTTTCAACAGAGCTTTGCAAGCGTCCAACCCCATCAATATGACCTGTTACAAAATGGCCTCCCAGCTTACTACCTGCTCTTAATGAAGTTTCAAGATTTACATATCTATCCGATAGTTGCCCTAGGGTACTACGTTTTAAGGTCTCAGGTGATACGATCGCTACAAATCCTTGAGCTAAAATATCTATTACTGTTAGACAAACACCGTCTACAGCTACACTATCACCAATGGCCAAATCTTTTAAGATGATTTGGCTATTACTAGATGATTCCAGAGAGACTAAAATTTGGCTTTCTGCTAAAAGCTTAATTTTTCCTAAAGCTTGAATTAATCCTGTAAACACTGTTTTTCCTCTGATTAATAATTAAAATTTAGTTAAATTTTCTGAACATTTACAGCAATACTGGGCTTAAGATTAGGTTATCTATATCATCTGGTGAGCTATGAGTTAACGTAGACACCATACATGGGAAAAGATAGAACATAATCAATAAATGTAAAAATAATTAATATAGGTAAATATCAAGCCAGATTAAAATCCAGTTGTTCCTTACCTATAATCATTTATATCGTATACAGACTGTAAAAATAATTATAAAATGAGGCCGAGTCGATGATTGAAATGAAAGTCGCTGGAATAGCATTGGATGCAGCAACACGCAATCCGATTGTATTGTTAAGAGATAGTACAGAGCGACGTGCCTTGCCTATCTATATAGGTCAAGATCAGGCCAAGGCAATTATTAGCGCTTTGGAAAACCATCAACCACCACGTCCATTGACTCACGATCTTACGGTCAGTATTCTAGAATCACTTAATGGGGTTCTGGAAAAAGTGGTAATTCACTCATTGCAAGATAATACATTCTATGCAGTGCTAATCGTGAAACAAGGGGAAGCTAAAAAAGAAATTGATGCCCGCCCTAGTGATGCTATTTCTATTGCCCTTCGCACAAATAGCCCTATATGGGTGATGGAAGAGGTAGTAGCAGATGCTTCTATCCCTGTAGATCGAGATGCAGATGAGGCTGAAAGGCAAGCATTTCGGGATTTTGTGTCAAAACTTCGCCCTGAAGATTTAATTAAACGTGGTGGAACTAGCACTGGTGAACTATCTTGATACTATTTCGCACAAATAAAAATTCAAAAATAAAAATCCAAAAAAAAATTTATTTAGGTAAAAGGTTAAACACCCTATTGGAAATACTTAGCCAAAGTTAGTATGCTCGTTGGCTATTAGTTTTCCTATTATCCCTTTCTATATTAGCCAGATTCTAGGTGGTTTTATGTACTAAAATTACGGGCAAACCACTATTATATTTGTTAATTATAGGTTTTCAGAGCGATCGCTATAGTGTTACCCGCAAGTCAGAAGGCGCAAAGTTCAGAAGTCAGAAGTATTTCCGTACATTGATGGTTCTCTAGAGGATGCTTTGCGCCGACAAAAACACAAATAGCATTTAGTCATATCCGCGCCCTTTGTTTTGATCGCTAATTAACTAAAAGTAAAAACTAAAAAGTAAAAAGTAAAAACTAAAATATACAAGTGCATTACCGCAGGTTTGGCAAAACCAACTTAAACCTCTCAGTTTTTTCCTTGGGTACTATGCGATACTTGGTATCTGAGGAAAATGCTGTGCAAACAATACGACAAGCTGTAGATATGGGTATTAACCATATTGAAACAGCTAGAGGTTATGGTAAAAGTGAAAAGTACCTGGGTTCAGCTTTGGTATCTGGGTTGGAGCGTGCCAAACTTTATATAACAACAAAAATTACACCGACAAAAGATGTTAATGCTATAGAAAGTTGTATAGATGAATCATTGGAAAATCTAAATATTGACTATTTAGACTGTCTAGCTATTCATGGCATTAATACTTGGGAACATTTAGAAATTACCCATCATAGCATTAGGGCGTTTCAGAAGTTGATAGATGATGGGCGAGTCAAAAATATTGGTTTCTCAACTCATGCTCCTTTAGAAGTAATCTTAGCAGCCATTAATACAGACTTTTTTCAATTTATTAATCTACATTACTACTACTTTTTCCAACGTCATGCTCCTGTAGTAGAATTAGCCCACCAAAAAGATATGGGCATTTTTATTATTTCTCCAGCAGATAAAGGTGGACAGTTATATACACCATCTCCTACTCTTCAGGAGTTGTGTCAGCCTTTTTCTCCACTGGAATTAAATTATCGATTTTTATTAAGTGACCCTAGAATTACAACTTTAAGTGTGGGTGCCGCTAGGCCACAAGAATTAGAATGGCCTTTGACTATGAGCGATCGCACACAACCTCTAACTTCTCAGGAAACAGAAATATTTCAGCGTTTGGAAACTGAAGCTTTACAAAGGTTAGGAACGGATAAATGTAGCCAATGTTATGCTTGTTTACCTTGTCCAGAGGATATTCATATTCCAGAAGTCCTGAGATTAAGGAATTTGGGTATAGCTTATGATATGACAAGTTTCGGTAAATATAGATACGGAATGTTTGAAAATGCTGGTCATTGGTTTCCTGGTAAGAAAGGCAACCGATGTACTGAATGTGGGGAGTGTTTACCCAGATGTCCGGAAAAATTGGATATACCAAGTTTATTGAAAGATACCCATCAGAGATTTAAGGGTACATCTGGTCGTCGGTTGTGGGACTAAATTTTTGAGATATTGTGTTAGATTATAAAGATATATAG
>NZ_LGSU01001333.1 GCF_002260545.1 Hydrocoleum sp. CS-953
TTAACAACAAGTACTACTAAAATTTCTACATGAATTAAAGACGCTACTTGAATTAGTCGATCAAAAACTAGAATAATATCACTTATAAAATTGTTAGCAATAATCTGTAGACCAAAACCGATACCTACACCAAGAACACTAGCAATAATAGCTAAAGAACTAATATCAATATTCCAAATTTGTAGAATAATTAGTATACCTAAAAAAATTAATCCATATTTAGTTAAGAAACTGATTGTATCTTGAACACTTCGTTCTGCTCCTGTTAAACTAATAATTTTTGTTCTAAAGATATTATCAATAAAGTACCCAACTCCTTTCCACATTCCAATAGTTAATCCAATTAAAGTAACCACTTCAATAATGGAAAAACCTTCCTCACCTAAATTCAAAATATCAGAAGTAAAACTGTTACTTAACTCACCTAAAATCTCTAATAGTTTATTATGATAGTCTCTAGTAAATGGTATTATAGAGGTGAGATAAAGGATGACTACTATCCCTACTATTACTCTGATAAAAATTGCCATGAATGGCAAAAATCTTGGTAAATAGTTGACAATCTGAGGATATTTTTCCTCACAAATTATGTTTATTTTTAACTGAAGCCATCTTAAAAAAAACTCTAGGACTACGGCTGCTAAAATTAAAAAAATACTGATTAATAATACTTTGAATAGGTTAGGAGACTGAATATCTTTTTTTGCTGATTCAAAACCGTCTTCAATGTTATATTTCCAGATTGCTGCTTGTTCCTCTGTGTTGATTCCTGCCTTAACATCTGCCGCTGTTATTGTTAGTAGATTGTCATTATTAATAAGCAGAATTGTTTGCTGGTTTTGGTTATCTATATTTACCTTTATAGATTTACCTGAATCTAAGATATTTTCTAATTTTGAACTGATAATTTCTGCTCGTTTAGTAGGGGTCAAATTTTCCTCTTCATTACCTGCTACCTTAAATAATTCTTTACCATTAAGTTCTACTGGAGCTGTTTCTAAAGAATTATCAGTAGCTTGTCCCCAGGCTGGTACTATCAAAAATAGTAAAGGTATTAAACAAGCAATGATTAATATTTTGACAATTTGTCTTGTAGCTGTTTTTTGCCTTGTGGAAAGAATCAAGGCATTATTTTGTGCGAGAGGGCGACTACCAAGTTTGCCTCTTACTACTTTTCTCAACTTTAACCACAAATATTCATGCCACATAACCACCCTCAAAAACTTCTAATGAATGTTTAATTATCAACTATTGATTTGGAAAAACTGATGTACTAAATTTGCTAATTTTTTAGCACTATCTTTTGTTTACTGCTATATTTTTTTATCCTATCATAAAGTTTAATATTGTTGATAACAATGAAATTATTACTCAAACAAAGTCGATCTTTTCTTCTTAAATCCCGAGGAATTATTAATAAAGTTTTAGCCTTTGGCAAAGTTATAGATAATAGCGTTTTAATTGGAACTCACCACAAAACTGGAACTGTTTGGATGGCAAATATTTTCAATTCTATTGCTTCCTATTATGACTTAAAATGTTATGCAAATAGAGGCAACAAGTCTTTTATATGTCCATCTGGCAATTTTGATATTTTCCTTCAAGATCATTCCTTTTTTGATTTTGATAATCTTTCTAATTACAAAGGGTTGCATATTATCAGAGACCCAAGAGATATTGTTGTTTCTGGTTGTTTTTATCATACGAAATCATCAGAAAAATGGTTACATCTTAAGAGAGAGGAGTTTGGCGGATTAACTTATCAGGAAAAACTAAATTCTTATTCGTCTTTTGACGATAAGTTAATATTTGAAATGGAGAATTCATCTAGGAATGTAATTCAAGATATGAAATCTTGGAACTATGATAATTCTGACTTTATAGAAATAAAGTATGAGGATTTAATTCAAGATATTGATCTGAATTTATTCAGGGAAATTTTTCATTTTCTAGGGTTCAAGGAAAGAGTTATTCCTCGTCTATTAAAAATAGCCTATAGGAAAAGTTTATTTNCCGAAAAGTATGAGGATTTAATTCAAGATATTGATCTGAATTTATTCAGGGAAATTTTTCATTTTCTAGGGTTCAAGGAAAGAGTTATTCCTCGTCTATTAAAAATAGCCTATAGGAAAAGTTTATTTTCTGGGCAGGTGTCAAACAATAAGCATATAAGGTCAGGTAAAAATCAGCAGTGGAAAGAACATTTTCAAGCAATCCACGAAGAAAGGTTTGTTGCCCTATTTGATGATGTTTTGATTAAACTAAATTATGAAGAAACAAAGACAGGTTGGCTTGATAGATAATCAAAAACTTTCAAACACAATTTATTTTTAAAGTTAGAGTTAACTCTTATTCATATAACTTATGATAACCAATATCTTGATGATATTTTCGTTTATTAATAATAATTGTAAGCATTCAGAATAAGCTATTAGTTATTAGATTGCTGTCTCAATTGGGGGAATTAGTATTGAGAGATTGAGCGATAATTAAATGTATCAATAAAAGCTCATAACTTAGCATTTGTTCTCTTTAGAGACTTTGTGTAAAATAGGTATTAAGAGATTAAATAGTGAGTATAATCTAAAAAAAAGTAATACTTCAAGGGATTGAAATCTGGTAGATAGAGAGATGGAAAGGTACATATATTCCTATATTTAAATGTGACAAATAGTTGTCTTGATTTTTTCCTCCCTATTCCCTATATCTAAATATAGATAAATTAATGAATGAATGAATTTCATAATTCTGTCCAACCTCACATAAAAGTTAGTATAAAAAGATGAGAGCTGTTTGCGCAGCATTCCGGAACGGAAATGCTAATAGCTGAATGCTTATGAATAATTTAATGACTCAAAAATTTATGAACTAAACTTGCTAATTTTTTACCACTATCTTTTACTGCTAATTTTTCTGCTCCTACAGCCATTTTTTCTAATTTTTCTGATGATTTTAATAACTCTAAAACTTCAGTCTGTAGTTTTTCTTCAGTCAATTCTGACTGAGTAAAAACTAAGGCAGCATTCTGACTAGAAAAAACCTCAGCATTATAAGCTTGATGATTATCCGCAGCATAAGGATAAGGAATTAAAATTGATGGTTTATGAGTAACTGCTAATTCTGTTAAACTACCCGCACCAGCACGACTAATTACCAAATTAGCCCGCTGAAATAACCCAGCCATATTATTATAAAATGTCATGGGAAAATACTGGGGATGCTCTACACTAAAAGCATCTGGATCATTTTCCCCTGTTTGATGAATAATCCAAGCTCCAGTTTCTATCCATGCTGGAATACATTTTCTCACTAATTGGTTAACTGCTACTGCTCCTTGAGAACCTCCAACAACTGCAATTACAGGAACATTTTCAGGAATAGGCAAATCTAATAGTTGGGGATACAAAAATTCTTCTCTTACAGGAGTACCCACATATACAGTCTTCCCAGAAGGTAGATATTTTGCCCCTTCTTCAAATCCTACTGCCACAACATTACATAAACGACTAAACCAGCGTGTTACCTTTCCTGGTAAAACATTAGACTCGTGGAGAATAACTGGTAAACCCAGGGAACGAGCTGCAATAATCCCTGGAGCTGCAATATAACCACCAGTAGTAAACAACCCGTGAAATTGGCCCCGCTTAAGTATCTGTCTTACCTGTAGGATAGAGCCAATAAGTCCACTTAAAATCTTGAAGGTTCCCAGGCCCAATTTCTGCTGAAAGCCNTTACCTTTCCTGGTAAAACATTAGACTCGTGGAGAATAACTGGTAAACCCAGGGAACGAGCTGCAATAATCCCTGGAGCTGCAATATAACCACCAG
This sequence comes from Hydrocoleum sp. CS-953, assembly GCF_002260545.1. Taxonomy (GTDB): domain Bacteria; phylum Cyanobacteriota; class Cyanobacteriia; order Cyanobacteriales; family Microcoleaceae; genus Trichodesmium. Next base: position 3,828 of record NZ_LGSU01001333.1, read on the forward strand.
TAGTAAACAACCCGTGAAATTGGCCCCGCTTAAGTATCTGTCTTACCTGTAGGATAGAGCCAATAAGTCCACTTAAAATCTTGAAGGTTCCCAGGCCCAATTTCTGCTGAAAGCCTTCAACTGATATAGTATGGAGAGGATACTGGGATGGTACTAACTTAGTTTCTAGACGGTTAGGAACTCCTAGCCATTCGATGTCATAATCCTTTAATTGGTTAGCAGTGGCGATCGCTGGAAATAAATGTCCACCCGTGCCACTTGCTGCGATTAACAATTTAACTGGTTTATTGGTCAAGATTTCTGTCTCCTTAAATTAAAAGTCAGTAGGGGCTTGCTGGCCATATAGCCTTACGGCATGGGCTTCGCCTTTTAATGTCGGCGACAGCCGTTAGCGGAGCTTTGCGGCAGCAAAACGCCCGTACAAAAGTCAAAAATTAAAAGGGAGATAAATTGATAATTTCTGTATTGTAATTTATTTGAGTTTTGCAAAAATAGGACAAAGGAAAAAAGCTCTCCCTTTTTCACTTTATAAACATCTTTCTTAACATATCAATTATCAATTATCAATTATCCATTATCCATTAATGAACCTGGTTCTCACAACCAGTAAATTTTCAACTAACAACTTTGATAAGTTAAAAATGATTATTTCTCAAATCCCATTTCGTCCGCAAAGTAAATTTTTGATGAAATTTAAGCAATTATCAACAACATTATCTAGTTCATTATTACTGGGTTTAACTGTTTTTTCAGGAGTAGTTTTATCTCCTAATTTGACTTTGGCTCAAGGTAGGTATCAAACACCTGAAGAACTGACCGATCTATTGAAAAAAATTGATCGAGCTGCTAGTCGTCAAGACTTAGAAGATGTTATGGATTTTTATAGTAATGATTTTACTAATTCTGATGGTTTAGATCGGGAAAGTTTAGAAGCAGCTTTAGCTAATTTTTGGCAACTCTATAATTCAGTTAAATATCGGACAAAAGTTACCTCTTGGGAAACCGATGGTGATGCTATTGTGGCAGAAACTATCACCTATATTACTGGTGTCCAAGAAATGAAAGATAGAGATATAACTTTAAAATCTACTATTACTTCTAAACAGCGTTATGAAGATAAAAAGATTGTTGAACAAGAAATTTTAGCCGAGCAGAATCAACTAACTTCAGGAAAAAAACCACCTATTGTTAATATTAATTTGCCCTCAGAGGTAGAAGTAGGTGAAAAGTATAATTTTGATGTGATTGTTGAAGAGCCTTTGGGCGAACAAATTATTTTAGGAACTGCTTTAGCAGAACCCATTAATGAAGATTCTTATAATTTTGAACCGGCTAATTTTAAATTAGATGTATTGTCTTCTGGAGGAATTTTTAAAATTGGTGAGGCTACAGAAAATTCTGACGATCAATGGTTGTCAGCAATTTTAATGCGAAAAGGAGGTATTACTATTAGTACCTATCGTTTACGAGTTATTTCGGAATAGTTAGCATTCAGCAGTCAGCTAACAGCTATAAACTACAAAAAATAATAAAAAATAGCAAAATTTTATTCTAGTAAAAATGATTTCTGTTGAAGATAAAATAGTTTTAACTACAGGTGCAAGTAGTGGTATTGGAGAATCTTGTGGAAAGATATTTGCTCAAGCAGGAGCCAAGTTAATTTTAATTGCTCGTCGCCAAGAAAAATTAGAAAAACTTGCTGAAGAATTAACTAAAAAATTTCAGACTAAAGTTTATTTATTACAGTTAGATGTACGCGATCGCCTAGCAGTTGAATCAGCAATAAATTCTTTACCAGAACCTTGGAAAGATATTGATATTTTAATTAATAATGCTGGTTTAAGTCGTGGTTTAGATAAACTCTATCTCGGCGACTTCAACGATTGGGAAGAAATGATAGATACTAATGTTAAAGGATTACTATATATGACTCGTTATGTAGTTCCAGGAATGGTTAATCGAGGTCGAGGCCATGTAGTTAATATTGGTTCTATTGCTGGTCGTGGGGCGTATCCTGGAGGTAATGTTTATTGTGCTTCTAAAGCTGCTGTTAGGGCAATTTCTGAGGGTTTAAAACAGGATTTATTAGGAACTCCGGTCCGAGTAACTGAAATTCAACCAGGTTTAGTAGAAACAGAATTTAGTGAAGTTCGGTTTCATGGGGACACAGAAAAGGCTAAGAATGTTTACAAAGACTTGACACCTTTAACAGGAGATGATATAGCAGACTTAGTATTTTTCTCTGTGACGCGATCGCCCCATGTCAATATTAGTGAACTATTGGTAGTCCCCACAGATCAGGCTAATGCAACAATGGTTCATCGACATAATACGAGCAAAACAGAATAGGAAAATTAAATTTATGGTTTTATTTCCGGAGTAAACAGACAAAGATGGGAAAGAGAAAAGGTAGATGCNTTTTTTTGCTCTAAAAAAGAAAGTGGAAAATTAAATTGATTATTTCCGGAGTAAACAGACAAAGATGGGAAAGAGAAAAGGTAGATGCACCCTGATGGATAACCTCCGCCGTTATTGGTGGAGGTTTTTTTTGCGACAAAACAGCAAGTAGAAAATTAAATTGATTATTTCCGGAGTTAACAGACAAAGATGGGAAAGAGAAAAGGTAGATGCACCCTGATGGATAACCTCCGCCGTTACTGGTGGAGGTTTTTTTGCTCTGAAATAGAAGTGGAAAATGAAATTGATTATTTCCGGAGTTAANCCGGAGTTAATGGAAGAGTATGGGAAAGAGAAAAGGTAGATGCACCCTGATGGATAACCTCCGCCGTTATTGGTGGAGGTTTTTTTTGCTTCAAAATAGTAACTAGAAAATTTAGATTAAGTAGGTCGCTGTAATTAAATGTTGAAAAAATTGTCGGGGCGGGTTTGAGCGAAAGGCTTTACTTCAAAGCAATGTAGTCTACTAAACCCGCCCTACTCTGATGAGGTTGATTTATGTTCACCTACTTATTTCCGGAGTAAAGATACAAAGATGGGAAAGAGAAAAGGTAGATGCACCCTGATGGATAACCTCCGCCGTTATTGGTGGGGGTTTTTTTGCTCCAAAACGGCTGTGTTGCATGAAAGTATATAGCTGCCTCACTTATAACTATTGGACAATAGATGAATAGAACATCAAAATTAAACATGAAAAGGCTGAAAATTTTGCCTGTAAAGGCTTTGAGGTTTAATTTCTCAGCCCTAACTATTGGACAATAGATGAATAGAACATCAATAATTGCGAAAGAGAGCGATGTAGCTGCGTAATGGATGCTCTATCCCTACTTTCACGCAACAAAGCTCTCCAAAACAGCAACTGGAAAATTAAATTGATTTATTTCCGAAGTTTACAAAGTGTGTAGGGTAAGTTTGAACCCCGGAAGACCTCTCCCCCAACCCCTCTCCTGCAAGGAGAGGGGAGAGATACTCTCCCTTCCCTACCAGGGAAGGGGGTTGGGGGGTTAGGTTTTTCAACCTAGATTTTAAAACTAGACACGCTACTACTCTAAATTTCCTGTAGGAATAGAAGCAATAAGTTGGCGCGTATATTCCCGTTGTGGTTGCTCATAAACTTGTTCCGCAAGACCAATTTCTTCAATTTTCCCTTGATTCATTACCATGATTCGATCGCTCATAAATTTCACGACACTCAGATCGTGAGAAATAAAAATGTACGTCAACCCAAATTCATCTTGCAATTCTTTTAATAAATTCAACACTTGCGCTTGCACCGAGACATCTAAAGCAGAAACTGACTCATCACAAATAATTAACTTAGGATTCAATGCTAAAGCACGAGCAATACAAATTCGTTGACGTTGACCTCCAGAAAAAGCATAAGGATAACGACTTAACGAGTCAGCAGTTAATCCCACTCTTTCTAATAAATGTGCTGCGCGATCGCGTCTAATTTTATAACTATTACCTACACCATGAATTAACATTGGTTCCATAACTGCTGCACCAACAGTTAAACGGGGGTCAAGGGAACCAAAGGGGTCTTGAAAAATAATTTGCATATCTCGTCGCAACCTCCGCAACATTTGCTCATATTTTTCTTGATTACGATTTTTGCCATTTTTTGGTTGAGAATTTTTCAGGGACTCCAAAAATTGCTTAATTCCCGACTTACCTGCATGGTGGTTTGTAATTTCTTGACCCTCAAAAAATACCTCTCCACTTGTCACTGGAATTAATTGGAGTATTGCTCTTGCTAAGGTACTTTTACCACAACCAGACTCTCCCACTAAACCCAGAGTTTCACCGGGAGAAACAGCAAAAGAAACATCATTAACTGCCATCAAGAGACGTTGAGTTTGACCGAACATTCCTTTGACTGGGAACCCGACTCGTAAATGATTAACTTGCAAGATGGGATTTTCAGTTGTTTGAGGTGCTGTTTCTTTTGCAAAATCTATATTTTGTGGTTGTGTTACTGCTGTGGTTTTTTCCCTAATTTCTATTTCTCCAGTGGAGTTTGTTACCTCTTCCATGAAATCAGAAACAGTAGGTAGACGCAAAACTTTTCCATGTAAGGGAGGACGACAAGCTAATAAACCTTTTGTGTAAGGATGCTGTGGTTGAGAAAATATTTGCTCAATTTCACCATATTCAACTATTTTTCCTTGATACATTACTGCTACAGTATTAGCTACTTCGGAAATTACCCCCAAGTCGTGGGAGATAAATATAATAGACATTCCTCTGGTTTCTCCCAATTCCCGCAGCAAGTCTAAAATTTTTGCCTGCACCGTAACATCTAAAGCAGTTGTCGGTTCATCTGCAATTAATAAAGTAGGGTTACAAGAAATCGCCATTGCTATCATCACCCGTTGAATTTGGCCGCCAGAAAGTTCGTGGGGATAACGATCTAAAATTGCTAGCTTTTTTTGGTTAACTTGCAGCATAATTTGCCGCTCGCTTACCCCTTCTACTTGACTAACAGCAGACTTACCTGAACCATTTACTCTTGTTGCTAATTCCCGTTGAGATTTTCCCTGAACTAAATTTTGACTATCGTCTGTTATTTCCTCTAGAGATTTTTGTCGCAATATTTCATCACTGGGGAGAAGCTTTACTTCTTGAAGTAGGGATGCTGCTTGACGTCGTGCTTCTGCTGCTGAAACATTTTGATGAAATCTAATAGCTTCTGTTAACTGAAATCCTATGGTGTAAACTGGGTTAAGAGAACTCATGGGTTCTTGGAAAATCATGGAAATTTTCCCACCCCGGTATTGTTGTTTTTCTTGTTCCAGTAATTGTAATAAATTTATTGGTTCAGAGGTTTGTTCATTTTCTTCGGAATTATTAAACCAAATTTCACCACTAATTTGGCAAGATTTTGCTAGTAATAAACCCATAGTTGCTAGAGATGTGACAGATTTTCCAGAACCTGACTCTCCAACAATTCCTAGAGTTTGTCCTTTCTTTACAGTAAAGGATATACCATCAACAGCTTTTACCAGTTTTTCTTCAGTTGTAAATTGAACTTTGAGGTTACGAACATCTAATACAGTATCAGTCATTATGATTTAAAAATTAAATACCAACAATTCAATTAATTATAAGTAGTTGTGCAAAATAAATTTCCTAGTGGAGAGAGGGAATAGGGAATAGGTAGAAGTTTCGGAGTTATTTATTTGTTGTTTTTTGAAAACCAATTTAGGATTGCTAGATAGGGTTGGCTGAAAAAGTATAAGTGGTAGGAGTCAGGAGGTAGGGACGTATCGCTGCGCGACATGGAAAGCGGAGCATTCCGGAACGGAAAACGCATTTTTGCCTGTGCAACGTCCGTACAGAGTCAGGAGTCAGGAGGAATTTAGAGGAGGCAGTCGGAAAAATTATCCGTTGATTTTTCTGCTATAGTCAACCCAAAATCCTAACTTTTTGATTTTTCGGGAACCGTGCATGAAGCAGCTCAAAACCAGGTACTTTTTCAAGACTTAAAAAGGTACTTACCTTTATCTGTCAATGCTTTTAGATTTAATCAGCAAACCCTAAATATAGGGAATAGGGAACAAAGTAGAAAATTGAAGCTGATAATCAAAAATTGTCTTGTGTCGTTTTATGATGGCCCTCAATTACCATATGTTCACTCTTGGGTTATTAAATTTATTGATTTTCAGTATCTAGAATTAGCACTTGTTAAATATTTTACCAGTTTATCTTAGCTATTAAAGCAAAACTCTAAAATTTTCGGACCAATTTTGGTCCGCTACATTATTATCCTGGGAGTCATAAATTACCAACTTTTGATTTAAACGATTTGGGAATTACAGGCAGTTATCAGAATAAACC
>NZ_LGSU01001334.1 GCF_002260545.1 Hydrocoleum sp. CS-953
GATTATGAGAGGCTTTAAACCTTAATTATTCGGTAATTAATTTTGTGTACCTACTTACTATTAAACCGTTCCTGATATTAACAAGGTACAATATTTTTTTATTTTTCCTATATTATAGTGTTGCTCAAGTTACTGAGGTCAAGTTGTTTTTGTTCTTTTATATTCCCTGTTTCCTGAATTAAGTAGGTGAGCATAAATAAAGGGAACAAGTTTAGGGCGGGTTTAATGGACTATATCGGAAATATCAAACCTTTCAGTTAAACCCGCCCCTACAATTTTTTTAACGTTTAATTAGACCTACCTATTCCCTATTCCCTAAAACAAAAATTGTAAAATTATTTCCTAATATTGATTTTTATGATTAACTCATCTTCTTCCAGCTTTCTGCTTACTGTTTCCTGTTTAAATCTTTTCGGAAATCTTTTGAGTTCTATTTNAAACAAAAATTGTAAAATTATTTCCTAATATTGATTTTTATGATTAACTCATCTTCTTCCAGCTTTCTGCTTACTGTTTCCTGTTTAAATCAAATAATTAGCTATTTAATCACTATATTTTTTATTAGTTTTCCTCTGCCAACTTTGGCAGAAACTGTATTAGAGAAAATTCAAAAAACGGGTGTATTAAAAGCGGGAGTCAGAAGTGATGCTGTTCCATTTAGCTATATTAACAATCAAACCAATCAATTAGAAGGTTATTCAGTTGAATTAATTAAATTAATTCATCAACGTCTAGAGGAAGAGTTGGGTAAAAAAATTAAACTAGACTTGCAAAAAATATCTCTAGAAGACCGTTTTAAATTAATCGAAGATGGGAAACTAGATATTGTCTGTGCTGCTACAACTATTAATAATGCTAGGGAAGAAGTAGTAGATTTTTCCATTCCTTTTTTCACTACAGGAATTCAATTATTAGTAAAAAAAACAGATGCAGAAAGGTTTGATCCACTCAAAGGTGCTAGAGGACAAATATCAATAGGTTTATTAGAAGACACAACAACTGAAGAGGAATTTCGACCTATTTATCCGAATGCAAATTGGCAAGAAGTTTCTAATAGAGCAGAAGGAATTAATCAATTATCTGAGGGGAAAATTGATGCTATTGCTAGTGACGGTATTTTGTTATTAGGAGCAGTTTGGCAACAAAATAAAAATCTCAATGATTTTACACTAATTCCAAAAATTCCGTTTACTTTTGAAAATTATGGTTGTATTTTGCCATTGGAAAATCCAGACTGGGATAAATTTGTCGATCTGACTATTGCTAGTGATCGAAATACCCAACTTTTACAGCAGTGGTTTGACCCTAAAAAAGGTAAATTTCCTTATGAAAACTTGAGGTAATTTCTAGACATCTCCAGAAAAGAGGGAGTAGAGAGCAGGGGGAAACAATTTATTATTTATAGCAACGCTAAATAGGTTGCGGGTAATCAAAAAGTAGATCAAAAAAAACTGAAACTCCTGCCTGTTGCCTGTTGCCTTCTGGAGCTTTTCCCTAAAAGCGGTAAGATTTTTATACACAAATATATTAGAGGATTGCTATATGTACGATAATTGATTTTATTTCTTATTATTGGAGATGTCTTCTGAAAATATAGCAATTATCAGCAGTTATTGTGGAAAGCTTTCCGCAAAATTTTCCTGACGGAATTCTCCGCATTCATGTCGCCTAGGAAAACAAAAATAATTATCCATTATCAATTAATGAAAGTATGATTTTCTGAATTAGGTGCATCTCAATATTCGCAAAAATACTTTTTTCCTATTCCCTATTCCCTATTCCCTATTCCCTATTCCCTATTCCCTATTCCCTATTCCCTATTCCCTATTCCCTATTCCCTATTCCCTATTCCCTATTCCCTATTCCCTATTCCCTATTCCCTAAAAGCGATCAATTTTTGGCTTTCTTCAAAATTTAGATGCACTCTTCTGAATTAATCTTTGAATACCCGTATAAAAATAATGAGGCAGGATAAATTTGAGTGACAAAATCAACAAAATAAAATCCTGTTTATCAATTCTGCTGCGAGTATATTTCAAAGAAAATTTATGATTAACCAAATAATGAAAATAGACGAATTATTAAGGCAATATGCAAGAGGAGAAAGAAATTTCAGTGGCCTATACTTACATGAAGTACATTTGCTAGAAGCTAACTTAGAAGGCGCTAATTTTTTTGAAGCTGACTTCACAGGTGCAAACCTGAGTCGGGCCAATCTTAGTCGAGTAAACCTGGCCAAAGCCAATCTTAGTGGAGCGAATCTAATTGGAGCTGATTTAAGTGAAGCAAATTTGTCAGGTGCCCTTCTAGTAGGAGCTAAACTTAACATAGCTGATTTAACAGGAGCAAAACTAACCAGAGCAGACCTAAGTCGTGCTAATTTTAGCCAAGTTAATATGATAGATGCTGACCTCTCAAGAGCTATCCTCTATGAAACAGATTTACATGGAGCTAACCTATATGGTGTTAATTTCCGAAGAGCTATTCTTAATGAAGCTGACTTAATTGGTGCTAACCTCACCAGAGCAGATATGGCAGGAGTAGATTTAATTGGCGCAAATTTAATGAGAGCAGATTTAACAGAGGCTATTTTAAGTGCTGCTGACTTAAATGGAGCGAGTCTTTTGGGTGCTAATATTTCTGATATTAATTTGGCTGGAGCAGCTCTCCAAGCAACAATTATGCCAGATGGTACAAGTTATGAAGAATTTAGCAGAGCTATCCCAACTTAATCTAGAAACTAGAAACCGGGTTTCTTGTTCCGTGAGACTTTTATACTTCGCCTGAGAAACCCGGCTTCTTAACCAAAAAATAGTAAACTTGAGTATTTCAAGCCTCTAGCTTCAGCAGTCGGTACTGATAACTGATGAGTGAAATAACCTTCCATATCTATGCTTAGATTTATCAATTTGGTGTTAACATAGCACCAAAATATGCTACTTTTTAAAGATTTAAAAAATGAGACTCAAAATCCTTTCTGCTGTCTTAGTTTTTACTACAGTTTTTCCTAATTTTCCAGCCATTGCTGAGAATATTCAACATACACAAAAATTATTATCTAGCAAACAATGTCCTAATTGCGAATTAACTGGTGTTGGTTTAGTCTTGGCAAATCTTCAAGGTGCTAATCTAGAAGGAGCTAACTTGAGTGGAGCTAATCTCAGTCGGGCAAATTTAACAGGGGCAAATTTATCTGGGGCAAATTTAGCTGGTACAAGTTTATTTGGTGCTAACTTAACTGGTGCAAATTTATCTGGTGCAAATTTGGCTGGTACAGACTTAAGAAATGCTTATTTAACAGGTGCAAATTTAACAGGTGTTGACCTCAGAAATGCTTTTTTATTAGGTGTTGTGGGAATGCCATCTAATGTTGGAGAAGCTGAAGATTTTTATCGGTTAGGAGTTGCTGAAGCAAAAGCAGGACATTATAAGGATGCTGTTAAATATTATAACCAAGCTATTAGTTTGAAATCTGATTTAGCTGCTGCTTATTTTGCTAGAAGTATGGCTCTTGCCGACCTCGGAAATCTTGATGCGGCTCTTGCAGATGCTGAAAAATCTCGCGAGATTTTTGTTTCTAAAGGTAGTAAAGAGGGTGAAGAATTATCAGAATATTTGGTTGAAATTATTGACCTACGTTTGAATCCTCCAGAGCCTGAAAAACCAAATCAATTTGTACACGCTATAGGTTCTTTACTTCCTTCTTTATTAAGGTTAGCATTTTAGGTCATTTCAGTTATCAGTGCTTCTAGAAATAGTAATACCAAATTAAAAAAAGGCAGTTACATCTTAATTTGGGATTTATTCCTACAATAAAAAATTGTAAATTCCATAAATTGTAAAAATAAAACCTTTTTTACTCTTTTTTTATTATGTTTTTCTTTCCCTATTCCCTCCATACCTGTTCCCTGTTCCCTATGTNGATTTATTCCTACAATAAAAAATTGTAAATTCCATAAATTGTAAAAATAAAACCTTTTTTACTCTTTTTTTATTATGTTTTTCTTTCCCTATTCCCTCCATACCTGTTCCCTGTTCCCTATGTTGTGACTGTAGCAATATTTTATTAAATTGGTATAAGGTTTATTTTTTTCATCCCCTTAAAATGATTATAAATAATATCAAAAAAGAGGTGATAAACTTGAGGCTAATCTTGTCGTGACCACGGCCAATGCAAGTTATCTTTTCCAATATATTTGCGAAAAAATAAAAGGTCGTAATCTACTAATTGAACCTTTTGATAATCTGTATTATTAAGACAGCACAATAGGAGAAACTCCACTTATTGACTGTAGATTCTCTATTCTTTTAAGATAATTAGTCAATGGTGAGTTTACTTCTATATCTAGATGTTTGAGACGCTCTCCAATAATGTCTTTATGTATACCCAACCGTAGCTCTTCATCACTTGCTTTGATACAAATATGTAGTAAACTCTCATAAATCGGTTGGGTAGCTTCATTATTAAAACCTCTACTAAATTTTTCACTAAATAAACGATACCTTGGAACTAGGTCTCTACATATTTGTAAACGACAATTTGCTAGAGAATTAATGTTACTAATAGTAGGGTTGCTTCTAGAATTATTATCTGTGATGCCTGATGCTAAACAAACTTTTCCTGCAATAAGCTGCAATAAACCGACATTTCCATTAGAATCATCTAAGATAGATTTTTTTATATTATCACTAAAGGAAATTTGTAATTTTCTTTCTCCCATTTCCAGAACTTTTTCGAGTTCTTCGTTTTTCCATCGAACATCTATTTCTTCAATACGACCACTTAAGTCTTCATTGTAGTAAGATAAAATATTATCCTCTGACCAGACTCCCATAATAATGAAAGAAACAGAGCAATCCCAAAACACTTTCAAGTCAAATGATAATTTTTCCCTTACTTCCTTTGATAAGTAATGAAAGTCTTAAATTACTACTTTTTTGTTGTTTTTTTGGATTACTTCAGCAATGTAATTTGTGTTATCTAAACTACAAGCTTGAAATCCGTGTTTTTCTTGTCTGCCAATATTAAATACCCCTTTTAACTCAAGTCCTGGAACTGTAACGTTTGCATCTGCAGAACCAGAAAATTGATTAATTACTTCGGTTGGTATTTTAACTTTTGCTTGCCTGATAATTTCAGAATATATTTGGCTAATATTTGTTCTGTTAGTACAATGAACTTTAATACATTTTTCATCTGAATAAATTTTTTCTTCTTAGCACTGTTTTACCTTGCTTTGAAGCGCCATGAATAACTAGGTGGCTTCCAGAATCAAGCAAATATCTAAATTTTTGATCGAGATTGTTTCTATCAACATAGGTATGTTTAGGAACATAGGCGTGAAATTCCAAAAACCTGATTCAATTTCAGTTTGTGAAATGCCATATTGTATTCCTTTCCGAATAGTTATTTGAGTTTCTTAATTGATCTGGGTCTAGTATAAACAAGCTAGCTAGCTATAATCAAGCTAGTTGAATGACACATCTAAAAATGATGCGTTACGACGGATTGTTCTAGGAGATGAATGGTCAAAATTTTCGACTATTGCGTATAGAGCAATAGTTAGTACATTTCCTGAAGCACTCCACCAGAGGAGATGAATAGTCAAAATTTTCGACTATTGCGTATAGAGCAATAGTTAACACATTTTATGAAGCACCCCAGAGGAGATGAATGGTCAAAATTTCCGACTATTGCGTATAGAGCAATAGTTAACACATTTTATGAAGCACCCAACCAGAGGAGATGAATAGTCAAATAATTTAACAAACCCTGATTCATCTTTTGAAAACGCGACAAATAAATTTTTCAAAATGGTTAAAGTCAAGGTTTTGGAAGGACCGGAAAAAGGTAGGATTGGTTGGGTTTCAGTTGCTACTGTAGGTAAAGAGAAAAGATTAATATCTGAAGAGTAAAGCCACTTAGTTAAGTTATTGTTTGTAGGCTTTTACTAACTCAATATGTCTCAAAACTTTTCGTTTAAATTAACGACATTAGGGACGTTTTATTGAACGTCCCCTTAAAAGTTTCTGACTTCACCCTATCCTCAATCTTTCTAAAAATTACCATCAGGTAAACAGTTGTATCTTAAATTTGCTTTTCAGTTCCTAGAACTGCCAAAAGTTAGCATTTTCAGTAGAAAATATTCCATTTGCTAACCCTCCCCAAACTCCCCACCCTTCCCGCAATTTCCTACTTAACCCCTGCCTGGCAAAAAACTACTACTCAGTTTTTTAATCGCAGTACTAGCAATATCTGCATAACGCAATTCTCCGCACAGAATTTTACTCATTACTGTGGTAGCTGCTGGTAACTTAACCCCCACTTTATAAGCTANCTACTTAACCCCTGCCTGGCAAAAAACTACTACTCAGTTTTTTAATCGCAGTACTAGCAATATCTGCATAACGCAATTCTCCGCACAGAATTTTACTCATTACTGTGGTAGCTGCTGGTAACTTAACCCCCACTTTATAAGCTACTTTCGGAAACCGATAAAATGCTCCGGCTAAACGACCCGCCCAAACCATATCTGCACCCCATTCCTCATTGATTATCTGAGTATATTTTTTCAGAGCATCCCCATTACCTCCTAAAGCTTCATCTATTGCTTCAGCAGCTTTTACACCACTAAAAATTGAAGGGCGAATACCTTCCGCTGATAAAGGGTCTGATAAACTTGCTGCTTCTCCTGCCAATACAGCATTTTGAGTGTGAAGATTTTTATCTCCATCCCATAGAGAAATAGCTCCCTCTAATAATCCATCTTGACTTACATTTGCACCAATTTGTTGAGCATATTCTATCAAATCTTTAGAGATATTTTTGGGTTCCCCACCTCTAAAAGTAGCAATACTAATTGAATAGGAATCAGCTTTAGGAAAACCCCAAATATTTCCANCCCTCTAATAATCCATCTTGACTTACATTTGCACCAATTTGTTGAGCATATTCTATCAAATCTTTAGAGATATTTTTGGGTTCCCCACCTCTAAAAGTAGCAATACTAATTGAATAGGAATCAGCTTTAGGAAAACCCCAAATATTTCCATTTTTAACTGAACCAAATTCAAAGCTAGCTTTTTGATTAGACTCATTTAATGGTGCTTCAAAAACTATACTTTGGCGTTTTTTAGATTCTTTAAAACCCAACCATTTAGCCATTGGGCCTTTAGCTCCATCGGCAGCAATTAAATAACGACCAGTAACAGGTTCCGTATTTGTTTTAACTTCCCAATGATCACTTTTAAATTCAATCCCTGTAACTTCTGTTTTGTCTCTTAATTCTGCACCTTGTTCTGTAGCTTTTTGGATCAGAAAATGATCGAAAACATCCCGTTTTACCATCCACATAGGAACAGGCAAATCTGCTTCTACAGGGTCTTCTAATTTCCATGTATAACGAATTTTTTTGACTTTCAGAGAAATTGCTGGACTTAAATCAAAGTCAAACCATTGAGCGATCGCTGGAGATACCCCACCACCACAAGCTTTAACTCTAGGTAAAGATTCTTTTTCTATGATTAAAACAGAACGTCCTTTTTTAGCCAAATGATAAGCTGCTGTACTTCCTGCCGGGCCTGCTCCTACGATTATACAATCAAACATTTCTTCTAACTTTAATAGTGAGATTTTTTATGATTTGTGAGAATGGGAAAATACCTATTGAGTAGGGGAAGTTTATATAGATAAGTTATTGACTTGCTTAAACCATCTATAAAACCTCCCCCTGCAAAAGTCACAGAGTTCCCACCTTACCTATTATTCTCTAAGATACTTGATTTTGAATACCTTGTCGATCTAGAGGTGTTTGAACTTTTAATTTTTTACTTTTGACTTTTGTTTATCTGTATGTTCAAGAATTTTTTAAACCGTCCTAATATCCTTCTCTTTAGCAGCTAATAACTCATCTATTTTGGCGATGTATTTATCTGTCTTCTTTTGAATTTTGTCTTGTAAATCTCGTGATTCATCTTTAGAAAGATCGCTCTTTTTTTCTTGTTTACGAACTGAATCTACGGCATCACGACGAATATTCCGGACAGAAACTTTCCCCTCTTCAGCAAGTTTTGCTGTTAACTTAACCATTTCCTGGCGACGTTCAGTTGTTAGTGGAGGAATATTTAACCTAACAATAGATCCGTCATTGTTGGGAGTTAAACCAACATCTGACATATTAATTGCTTTTTCAATTAAGCTGAGACTACTTTTATCAAAAGGTTGAATAGTAATTGTACTAGCATCTGGAGTCCCAATATTTGCCATAGATTTGAGTGGAGTCGGAGCTCCATAATAGTCTACCATTACTCTGTCTAAAAGAGAAGCATTAGCTCTTCCAGTTCTAACAGTATTGAAAGAATTTTTAGTCGCTTCAACTGCTTTTTGCATCTTATCTTCAGCTTCTTCTAGATTCATCAAAACCTCCTACAATAGTTCCAATTTTTTCTCCCATAACAGCTTTACAGATATTACCCGAAACTGAAAGGTTAAATACAATAATCGGGATATTATTTTCTTTACAAAGAGCGATCGCCGTACTATCCATTACCCGTAAGTCTTGAGTTAAGACTTCCCCGTAAGTCAGGGACTTATATAGTTTGGCCTCTGGATTCTTATGTGGGTCAGAATCATAAACCCCATCAACTTTAGTGGCCTTAAAAATCACCTCTGACTCAATTTCTGCCGCTCTCAAAGCAGCAGTAGTATCAGTGGTAAAAAATGGATTACCAGAACCCGCACCAAAAACTACTACTCGCCCTTTTTCTAGATGACGAATAGCTCGGCGACGAATATAAGGCTCGGCCACTTCCTGCATAGCGATCGCTGTTTGGACTCTTGTTGGTACTCCTGCTTGTTCCAGGGCATCCTGTAAGGTAATAGCATTCATCACAGTGGCAATCATACCAACATAATCTGCTGTTGCCCTATCCATTCCCTTAGAAGCTGCTTTCACACCTCTAAAAATATTACCGCCTCCAACTACAATTGCCATTTGGATTCCTGTGGCCACTACTTCGGCCACTTCCTGAGCAATTCCTTGGACTACTGCTGGGTCAATGCCATAGCCCAGACTTCCCATCAAGGCTTCGCCACTCAACTTGAGCAAAACCCGTTGATAAACTGTCCCCATGCTGTGAGTATTTTCTCAACTAAAGTTGCTTCCACAATACGATACCAGTTGAGTTACTTTTTTCGACTATTTTATTCTTGGGAATTAGAGGATAAAAATTGAGAAAGTGGTATTTCTTCAGTTGTTTATGATTTTTTTTCGGAGCAGTCTTTGCGAAAGTGTTTTATAAGTATTGGATAGAAGTATTGAGGGTCTGCTCCGGTAAACTTTGTAGTAGTCATAACCGGGATAACTTCTAAACTCGCCCATTCTTAACTGTCAATATATGGGAAACTGCTGTAACTGGATAGGGGATTCAGATTGAATTTTGTGTAACTAATTTTATCTGATGACTTAGCAATTATCATACTGCTGAGTTCATTAATTGATAATGGATAATTACCTGGTGGTTAAAACCGTAATGGAATTGAATATAAGGAAATACTAGAGCACTTTTTTTCTCTTAAAATAGAAGGCTTGATACCTTGATTTTTCCGTGAAAAATTATAGGTTCTAGGGAACACCTTAACAGGGAACATAAAAGAATAAAAATAACTTTACCTGATCAAGGATGATCGACGCTTTATTTTGTTGATTCAATCCAACCATATAAATTTTGAATCATAATTTATAGCGCCATTTAATTGAGCAACCAAGAGCTTGTGTAGTAGATGGAGTTACTATTTTAGCTTCCATAATTTGGGAGATCGCCTGACGTAAATAAGCAACTTCTACTACTTCTGGCTGATTAACATTATCGTCTATTAAGCCACAATATCTTAACTTTCCTTCTCGATCTAATAAAAAAGCCAGGGGAGTTTTCTCAGCACCAAAACTGATTGCCACATCTTGAGTTACATCCCGAACATAGGGAAAATTCAGTTCATTATTAGTAGCAAATTCTTTCATTTTTTCAAAGCTATCTTGTGGAGAAATTATTGCATCATTAGCATTCATACCAATTATTATTACTCCTTGTTCTTGAAAGTCTTTTTGTAGTTGTTTAATCCTGTAAATATAATAC
>NZ_LGSU01001335.1 GCF_002260545.1 Hydrocoleum sp. CS-953
AAATATCCTAGCACTTTTTTTCCCCTATCCAAGGGGAGGCTTTAAACCACAATTATTTAATTAATAATTAATAATTAATTATTCGGTAAAATTAATACAATCCATTAATAAGCTGCTAATTTTGTCATTTCTTTGCACCGCAGTAATAGCAGCTCTAACACTCATCCAACCTTTAGAACCTACTTTTTGCTCCCAAGGTTCTGACCAAGGTTTTCCGGGAACGTGAGTTTCAATAAATTTACCTAATTGGCTTTTTTTTCCTAAATTATAAATACAATAATGACTCATTAATGCTGAGGCGATCGCTGCATCAATTCCGTCAGGAGTATTATGAGTAATAGCTGCTTGAATAGTTGCTTTTTGTTTGACTTCTTTAATGGTAGGAAAAATACCAATGGGAGCTGCTCGCATTGCAGCACCACTTTTGTCGCTTGTAGGAATTATTTCTGCTAAAAATTGTTGCCCTGTTTTCACTTGTTTTAAAAAGTCATAAAACTTACGAGAATATCCTTCTCGTTCATCTCTTTTAAAAGCTGCAACAAATTGATCGGCTAAATTTTCTCGCGTCCAAGGTTCCCTAGAAATTATCATTTCGGTAATAGCAATGCTCATTTGAGTGTCATCAGTGTAGGAACCGGGAATAAGTTTGTGGCGCGGGGGCTTCACATAATTAAATAGATTATTGTGTTGTTTAATTAACTGAATATCTGCGTATTCAAAACCGGCGCCGTAAGCATCACCAATAGCAAGTTCTAGTAACATAATTTCAGTTATCAGTTATCAGTTAACAGTTATCAGTATCTCCTACTGAAGTAATATCATGTCCGAAAGAATATGTAATAATAATTATAAGGCTATCTTGAGACAAGAGTGAAATTGTCTGATAATGTCAAATGCTTATAGAAAAAATTGCCAGTCACTATAGAAGTGGCAAATCTGATTTAGCTCAAGATTTTTTTATACCTTGTTTAAAAAATTGTATTCAATATCGCCGTGCAGTTGGTTATTTTTCTAGCGGTGCGTTAGTATCTTGGGCAGAAGCTATTCCTTATTTATTGAATAAAAATGCTGTGATTAAGTTGATAATTTCTCCTAAGTTATTGGAAGCAGATAAAAAAACTTTAGCTGTGGCAGTTAATGAGGAAAAAAATCATCAATTTAGACAAATTATTGCTGATAGAATTATTAAAGATGCTCTGGAATTATCAAGAAAATCGGATTCTGTTCACCTGAGACAAAAACTATTAGCTTGGATGATAGCTAATGAGAAGTTAATTTTAAAATTTGCTTTTCCTCAGCATATTGATCGAGTGGGAATTTTTCACGAAAAAATCGGAATATTTGATTTGGAGAATGATAATTTTGTTGCTTTTACTGGGTCTGCTAATGAGTCAATAAATGGTTATAGTCGTAATTATGAATCGATAGATGTTTATCGGAGTTGGGTTAGCGCTGACCAAGAAAGAGTTAAGATTAAAATTGAAGAATTTGAAGAAACATGGTCAGGAAAAGCAGTAGGTTTAAAAATTCTTTCTTTATCCTCAGAAACAATGGAGTTTATTAGGTCTTATGCTCCTGATAAAAAACCTGACATCAGACAAGAAAAAAGACAAAATTTAGAGATTAAAACCCAAAAATTACCCTTAAAAATTCCAGAGAAAAAAAATGGTAGTTATCAATGGCGACATCAAGAAGAGGCAGTAGAAGAGTTCCTTAAAGTTGGTCATGGTGTTTTAGAAATGGCAACAGGTACGGGAAAGACTCGTACTAATTTAAAAATTCTTAGTAGACTAGATGAGCTAGAGCAAATAAATGGAATTATTATTAG
This sequence comes from Hydrocoleum sp. CS-953, assembly GCF_002260545.1. GTDB lineage: Bacteria > Cyanobacteriota > Cyanobacteriia > Cyanobacteriales > Microcoleaceae > Trichodesmium. The sequence goes on from NZ_LGSU01001335.1 coordinate 1,829, forward strand.
TACGGAAGGTACTGATTTATTAGNCCTTAAAAATTCCAGAGAAAAAAAATGGTAGTTATCAATGGCGACATCAAGAAGAGGCAGTAGAAGAGTTCCTTAAAGTTGGTCATGGTGTTTTAGAAATGGCAACAGGTACGGGAAAGACTCGTACTAATTTAAAAATTCTTAGTAGACTAGATGAGCTAGAGCAAATAAATGGAATTATTATTAGTACGGAAGGTACTGATTTATTAGATCAATGGTCAAAAGAAATGGATAGTTGGTCTGTTCAGAGACCCAAACTTTTTAGAGTTCTCAGACATTATTCTTCTTACCATGAATTAGAGAGTTTTGCTCTTAATCCTGAGAGAGAAGTTTTAATAGTTTCTAGGGAAAAATTAGGTTTATTATTTAATCGTCTAGAGTCAAAAATAAAATCAAAGTTGATTATTGTACATGATGAGGTACATGGTTTAGGAAGTTCGGCAATTCGTCAACAATTAACTGGAAAACATCAAGATTTTGGTTATCGGTTAGGGTTAAGTGCTACACCTGAAAGAGAATATGACAGTGAAGGAACAGAATTTATTTTTGCAGAGTTAGGGGAAGTATTTTTTCAATTCGGAATTAAAGAAGCTATTGAAAGAGGGATACTTTGTGAATTTGATTATATCCCTATTTTTTATGAGCTTACTAACAATGATAAAGAGAGACTTCAACAAGTATATAGACAAAAAGAAGCTCGTCTCAAAGCAGGTAAACCAATGAGTGAGGAAGAGGTTTGGATTAAACTTTCTCGTGTTTATAAAACTGCTGAAAATAAACTAAATATTTTTGCAGGTTTTTTGGTTGAAAATTCTCAGATACTTAAATCAACTATTATTTTTGTGGAAGAGAAAGAATATGGTAATCAACTATTAGATAATATTCATACTTACACTCATCGTTATCGAACTTATTATTCAGGAGAAGAGCAAAAATATCTGCAAGATTTTGCTCAAGGTAAAATTGATTGTTTAATAACTTGTCATCGTGTTTCTCAAGGAATTGATATTAAGAATCTTGAAAATGTGATTCTTTTTTCTTCAGCAAGAGCTAAACTAGAAACTATTCAACGTATAGGTCGTTGTTTGCGGATTAATCCAAATCATCTAGACAAAAGAGCAAAAGTAGTTGATTTTGTCTTGGAGTCGGAGGATAATCAAGATAGAATATCTGCTGATGAGGAACGTTATGAGTGGTTATCTGAACTTTCAAAATTTAGGAGAAAAAGTTAATAGTTATGTTAGATAAGGAAATAGAAAAGGCTATTAGAGAGTCTGTTTCGGAAGCAAGTCAAGCAGAAGCAGTTGCAAATAGATTGATTAAATGGTTAGAGGAAATGAGTAAGCAAAATTTAAACGAAACGGATAAAAGTGAACGTCTTGAATTAGTCTATGACGCTATTAAAATTGAAGAATTAGAAATGAATAATGAAGATTGAAATTATTGGTTTAGAAACAGATGGTTTAAGATTCCGAGATATGAATATTAATTTTTTCTATGGTGTTAATCCTGCTCATGTTTCTATGATTCAAGTGCCTAATGGTACAGCAAAAACGACCACTTTAAATTTAATTCGTGCTGCTATAAATAGTGAAGCAAATAAATAGGATGTGGAAAAAGTAATAAGTTTTTGTAGAGTTAACCAATTTAATTCTACTGGAACATTTATTTGAGATTTAAGGGTTGATGAGAAGCGTTTAAATTTTGAATTAAATTTTGATTTTGAGGAGGGAAAAGTTGATTATTGTACTATTTTTCCGTCATTAAGAGGAGTAACTCCAAAATGAGAGCTTCCCCTGAATTCTAGAGGAACATTTGTTTGAGATTTAAGGGTTGATGATAAGGGTGTAACTATTGAAAAATTAGAAATGAATAATGAAGATTGAAATTATTGGTTGGAAAACAAAAGGTTTAAGATGCCCAGATATGGATATTAATCTTTTATTTGGTGTTAACCCTGCTCATGTTTCTCTGATTCAAATGCCTAATGGTACAGCAAAAACTACTACTTTAAGTTTAATTCGTGCTGCTATGAATGGGGAAGCAGATAAGTGGGATACAGAGAAAGTAATAAGTTTTCGCAGAGTTAATAAATTTAATTCTGAAGGAAAATTTACTTTAGATTTAAGGGTTGATGAGAAGCGTTTAACTTTTGAACTAGATTTTGATTTTGAAGAGGGAAAAGTTGATTATTATACATCGGATTCATCATTAGGAGGAATAATTCCAAAATGGGAGCCTCCTCTGAATCTTTATCGTTTTTTCAATCAAAAATTTGTGCAATTATTTATTTTTGATGGTGAGTTTGCTAAAGATTTGTTGGACTCAAGTAAAACTCATGCTTCTCAGGCAATTGATAGTTTATTTCAACTCTATTTACTACATGAAATTAAAGAATTTACAGACAAACATTGGAATGAAGCAACAAAAAACAAAGCTAGCGAGCAACGAGGTTTAACTCGCCAACAAAATAAAGTTAATGGTTTGAGAGAAAGAATCAAAGAAGTTGAGGGAAAAAAAAATAAAAAACAAGAAGAACTTAGTCTTATAGTNCCGAAAAGTATTATAGCCAGAATAAGGATTTATCTCAACAATTAACAGAGAATAAAGAGGAAAAAGTTAAAGCTGAAGAGCAAGTGGAAAGCAGAATTACAGATATAATGACGCAAATTAGACAACCTCAGTATTTACATGAAATTTTTATTGATTCTTTACTTGAATTAAAAGATAAATTAGATAAAGCCAAACTTCCTGAAAAAGCATCGCGTCAATTTTTTATTGACCTTTTAGAAGAAGAAAAATGTATCTGTGGCAGAGAATTAAATCATCAAACTCGTGAAGCAATTCAAACCAGAGCTGAGTTATATTTATCAGACTATACTGCTGCATTTTTAAATAGTTTAAAAGAAGATATTAGAAATAAACTAATATCTGAAAATTCTGAAAATCTGGTTGATTTATTAACTAAAAATCTAGAAGGGTTAAAAACAGACATTGAAATTAGGCAATATGCTGAAACTAAGTGTAGAGTTATAGAAAATCAACTGACAGACCAAGGGAATACTCAACTTAAATCTTGGCAAAAATCCCTGGTTGATAAAGAAATAGAAAAAAGTGAAATAGAAAAAGTATTAGAAGGAATTAATCGTCTCCCAAATCATAGAGATGATCCTAAAAATTATGAAAAAATTATTTGTATTCAATCATTAAAAAAATGGTTAGAAGAGGAAGAGAAAAAATTAGCAGAAATTTCTCATACAGTAGAACTAACAAAGAAAAAACAAATCTTACAAAAAATTATAGACGAGTCTCTGAAAAAAGCAAAAATTAAATTAACAGACTCTTTAATTGAAGACTGCAATGAATACTTAGATATAGTTTTAGAGCGAGACCCAATTCATATTGATAAAATCAAAAATTCTCTTTATCTCAAAAGTCAAAAAGAAGCAAGTATGGGTCAAACATTATCTGTAGGCTATACTTTTTTAATGNTGGTACGTCTTGACCAATAAAAACAGTAACAACTGGACGACTGCTTGTTCGGAACAAGTTTTCTTGGCGAACAACATCAACTGTGTAAAAAAAAGGATCCGAAAACTTTAATTGAAGACTGCAATGAATACTTAGATATAGTTTTAGAGCGAGACCCAATTCATATTGATAAAATCAAAAATTCTCTTTATCTCAAAAGTCAAAAAGAAGCAAGTATGGGTCAAACATTATCTGTAGGCTATACTTTTTTAATGACATTATTAGAGAGAGGGCAACATGATTTTCCTCTAGTAGTTGATAGTCCAGCTAATGCTATTGATGCTACAGTCAGACGAGAAATTGCTAAATTAATTCCCCAATTTTGTGATCAGTTTATTGCTTTAACTATTTCTACTGAAAGAGAAGGTTTTACTGATACCCTTAATAACAATTCACGTTTCACTACCCCTAAGAAAAATTCACGTTCCACTAAATTTATAACTGTATTTAGAAAAACCAAAGGTACAGAAAAACTACAAAATACTTTACCTTCTGAAGGAGTTACTCAAACTGAAAATTGTGTCATTGTAGAAGGAAAAGAATATTTTAATAAATTCGATCTTGAAGAAGATGAGGATGAGACTTAGCTATGGCTAAATCCTTTCAACTACGTCTAGATGTTGATGAGTGGTTTTCTAATATTAATAAAGGGAAAACACAACAAATTAAAACTGATTTTGATTTATATTATTTCTGTTTAATGATGGGATTGGCAACAAAGTCTAAAAATAATCCCAGTGAAAGATGTAAATGTCGAGATTTTATTGATTACTTTGTTAGCGATTATCAAAGCCAACAAAATTTAATCATTGGTTTACTTATTAGGGCAGAATTAGAAAATCTGGGAATAAGTTTAGATGAAAAAGATGCAGTCAAAAAACAATTATTGAAATTAATTAACCCCAGTATTCAAACTAACCTGACTGATGAAGGAATAGATAAAATGAATGCTTATGCTAGTGGTGTTTTTGATTATTTAATACAAAAATTTAGTTCAAAACCCAATCATCTTGAAAACTTTTTACAGAGGTATGTAAAAATTTTACGAGAAGCTATTGATGGTAGGTAGATTTGAAATAAACCTAGTATCTATCTATGTGGTTTCCCATCCTGAGATTCCTACTATTTAAGTCCAACTCAACTTTATATAGTTTTATTAATGCTTTGAAATTTATTTGTTGAACTGCTCTGTGAAGTTGTATAATAAAGGTGGGATTAAACTCCACAAACCGATCTGATATAGATTGAAATCTAGGAGGATGATTATGATTGAAATTATTGCCAATCAACCCGATAATATTCTTGCCTTTACTGCTCATGGCCAAGTGACAGGAGAAGATTATGAGTCAGTTTTAATTCCTGCGGTAGAAGCTAAGTTAAAAGAACATCGTAAAATACGCTTGCTTTATCATTTAGATAATGATTTTTCAGGATTTGATGCGAAAGCTTTATGGGATGATACAAAAGTTGGTTTTCAACACCTAACAGCTTGGGCAAAAATAGCTGTTGTTTCTAATAATAAATGGATTCTTGGAGCAACAAAATTTTTTGGATTTATCTGGCCTTGCCCTGTCAAAGTGTTCGATAATAATCATTTATTAGAAGCTAATGAATGGCTCAAGGCTTAACAGTTTTTTGTGTTGAAAAATATTCTTGAAATAAAAATTACCTGTAAGGGAAGTTTTGAAATAAAAAATAAACGGAAGTAGCTTTTTTTGTTATTTCCGTTTATTTATAAAATAGCATATTTTATTCTGATTGAAAGTTATTTAATGGATTTTTTGTAGCGGACAGACACTTTTGCAATGGTGCGTTACGACAGATTTTTAAATGTTTTTCATAGTGAGTGATTATAGCTGTCTAACGCACCCTACTGGAATGTTTCAGCTAAAACTGTGCATTAGAGAAGACACCGTAGGGGCGGGNCCCGCCCCATAAGATATGAGCCGCCTCTCAGGGGCGGGTTGATGTAAATCCTAGAGTAAGCATAAAAATTTCCACTAAACCCCGCCCCTACCTATTGCACCATTTTAGATGAAACGGTCTACTACGAATTTGCGTAAGTTACGATAAAATTAAACACAAAATTTAAACAAATTATTATGAAGCAAATTGTAGAATTTCCCCTAGAAGATGGTGACTTTATTCTTATTGAAGTAGATGCACCTCCCCAACAAATTGATGACCGTATTGGCATAACAGATGATGTGACTAGGAAGGCTAATAAAAGTTTTGATTCGGCTATGGAAAAAATTAAACCTGTGGCTAATACTATTATTAAAAAAGTTAGAAGTATGAATGAACCTGCTGATGAAGTAGAGGTAAAATTTGGGATTAAATTAAGTGCTGAAATGGGTGCAATTATTGCTTCTGGAGAGGCAGAAGTTAACTATGAAATTACTCTAAAATGGCATAATAAATAATGACTACAATACTTAACTTTGACCGCTCTATTGTCAGAATTTATTCTCAGTCAAACCAAGTCAAAGGAGCGGGTTTTTTGGTATCTGAAAATCAAGTTATGACTTGCGCTCATGTAGTATCTTTTGCATTAGGCATCAATGGTAATACTGCTGAAATGCCAACCACAGAAGTTAAATTAGATTTTCCTCAAGTTGCACCAGGCAAAATTCTGACAGCTAAAGTAATTTTATGGTTGCCTGTTAACCCAGAGGCAGCTTTAGAAGATATTGCTGTTTTGGAATTAACGACTATTTCTAATAATATTTCCCCAGTGCGGTTGATGACTTCTGAGGAATATTGGGGGCATAATTTTCGTGCTTTTGGGTTTCCCAAGGGTAAGGAAAATGGTGTCTGGGCAAATGGGGTGTTACGGGGTGGTACTGCTAATGGTTGGGTTCAACTAGAGGATATTGACAATACTGGTTATGCTTTGCAGGAAGGTTTTAGTGGTACTCCTGTTTGGGACGAAACTTTAGAGGGTGTGGTGGGGATGGCCGTTGCGGCGGAAAAACAACGGTTGGATACCAAGGCAGCGTTTATTATTCCTACTAATATATTGATGGAAGCATGGCCTCAGTTGCAGGAGCGGTTAATTGGGGGTTGTCCCTACAAAGGTTTGTTTGCATTCCGAGAAGCTGATGCTGAATACTTTTTTGGGCGGGAGGTTTTCACTGAGCAGCTTGTGGCAGCAGTGGCACGACAACAATTTGTGGCGGTTATTGGGCCTTCTGGTAGTGGTAAGTCTTCGGTGGTGTTTGCGGGGTTGGTTCCTTGGTTGCGCTCTCAGGGAAATTGGCAAATTGAACAGTTTCGCCCGAAAGCTCATCCTTTTGATGAATTAGCTCGTGCTTTGGTTCGTTTCAAGCAACCAGAAAATAAGGAAACTGTACAAGATATAGAAGCTTTGCAACTTTCTATGTTGTTGGAATCAAAAGAGTCAACTTTATCAACATGGTTAGCTTCTATTTTGGAGAAACATCCAGGTAGTCGTTTGTTGTTGGTGGCGGATCAGTTTGAAGAAATTTACACTCTTTGTACTGACGAGGAAAAGCGGGTATTGTTTTTGGAAAGGTTGCTTAATGCAGTCGCAAATATTCCAGACTTGACTTTGGTTATGACTCTGCGGGCTGATTTTTTGGGGTATGCTTTGTCTGACCGTTTGTTGGCAGATGCTTTGCAGAATAGTGATGTGAAATTAGGACCGATGAATAGTGACGAGTTGCGGTCGGTTATTGAATTGCCTGCTCAAAAGTTGGGGGTGCGGTTGGAGTCTGGGTTGACTGAACGGATATTAAAGGATGTGGAGCGATCGCCTGGTAATTTGCCTTTGTTGGAATTTGCTCTGGAGCTTTTGTGGGGTAAACAAAGTTATGGTCAGCTTACTCACGAAGGTTATGAGGAAGTGGGAGGAGTTGAGAAGGCGTTGGCAAGTTATGCGGATGATGTTTATGAAAAGTTGAGTGATGGGGATAGGGAAAAGGCGGAACGGGTGTTTATTCAGTTGGTGCAACCAGGGATGGGAACTGAGGATACTCGCAAGGTGGCGACTCGTGCTGAGGTGGGGGCAGATAATTCGGATCTGGTGAGGCGGTTAGCTGATGCTCGGTTGGTGGTGACGGGGCGGGATAAAACTGCTGAGGAAACGGTGGAGGTTATCCATGAGGCGTTGATTAGAGAATGGGGAATGTTGCGGGAATGGATGGGAGTGAGTCGGGAGTTTCGGGTTTGGCAGGAAAAGTTGAAGGGTAGGTTGGCAGAATGGGTGGAGAAGGATAAGGATGATGGGGCGTTGTTGCGGGGGTTGCTTTTGGTGGAGGCGGAGAAATGGCATCAGGAAAGGTTGTCGGAGTTGAGTCAGGAGGAGCGGGTTTTTATTCAGTTGAGTTTGGAGTTGCGCGATCGGGAACGGAAACAACGACAGCGCCGGAGGCAGTTAACTGTTTTCGGGTTGACGGTTGGTTTGGTTTTGGTTTCTGTGGCGGGGATATTTGCAGAGTTTCATAGACGTAGGGCTGTTGAAAGTGAGCAAAATGCTGAGATGAGAGCTAAAATAGCTACTTTAGAATCCCGTTTTGATCAAAGTTTAGAGACACAGTTAGATATCATCAGACTTGGGAAACAATTAAAAAAACTGCAAAATGATCGTCAAATTAAACCTGACATACCTTTTAGGACAGCAGGAATATTACAAAAAATGAGCGACTGGCGGGAGTCTAACCGCCTAGAGGGGCATCAGAATTGGGTCATCAGCGCAGAATTTAGCCCCGATGGTGAGTTGATAGCTACTGCAAGTCGTGACAAGACAGTGAAACTGTGGAAACCAGACGGCACTCTGGTG
>NZ_LGSU01001336.1 GCF_002260545.1 Hydrocoleum sp. CS-953
CAAAAGTAGTTGTTATATAATAGAAATAGTCTATGAAAAATCGGAGTCAACTACAGAAAATAAACAAATAGCAGGAGTAGATTTAGGAGTAAATAACTTAATCGCTGTAACTACAAATCAAACAGGAATTTCACCTCTATTGATTAAAGGCAGACCATTAAAAGCAATTAACACCTTTTATAATAAACAGCGCTCTTGTTTACAATCTCAATTAAAAACCAACCACAATCAAAGTAATTCTCCGAAGTTAAAAAAATTAACTCACAAACGAAATTGTCGAGTGGAAAATTATCTCCATACAGCCAGTAAAAGAGTAATAGATTGGTGCATTGACCATGAAATAGGCATCTTAATTATAGGGCAGAATCAGAATTGGAAACAAGAGATAAACTTAGGCAAAAAGAACAATCAACAATTTGTGAACATCCCTCATTATAGGTTAATAGAGATGTTAACGTATAAAGCCAAATTAAGAGGAATAAAAGTAATAATTACAGAAGAATCTTATACATCTCAATCGAGCTGTTTGGATGGGGATGATTTACCAAAATACGGAGATAAAAAAACGAAATTTAGTGGAAAAAGAGTAACAAGAGGGTTGTATAAAACCAGGAAAAATAAATTATTAAATGCAGATGTAAATGGGTCATTGAATATTATTAAGAAAGTAATTCCTGATGTCTTTGACCAAGGAATAAAGGGTTTGCCGTTTAACCCTGTAGTGCTTTACCCACTACGAATGACTAGACTTTCAGACCTTTGAATAAGTTTGAGTAAGTTTAGTTGAGCGGTNGGCCTACATTTACCAGAAACAAAAGCTGAAGCTCAAAGTCTTGATTCTAGTTTATTGTAAGAAGGAAGGCAGAAGGCAGAAGGGAAGAAAAGCAAAATTTTAGGGGTTGTATAAAACCAGGGGAAATAAATTATTAAATGCAGATGTAAATGGGTCATTGAATATTATTAAGAAAGTAATTCCTGATGTCTTTGACCAAGGAATAAAGGGTTTGCCGTTTAACCCTGTAGTGCTTTACCCACTACGAATGACTAGACTTTCAGACCTTTGAATAAGTTTGAGTAAGTTTAGTTGAGCGGTTATTGCAAAATAATAATACAAGTTTTTCAACCAGAGCGAAAGCTTCTGCTGGGACGTTTGCAAATTGAATAGACATTGAACCCATTCAATTTGCTGCCGATTCATCTGGTCGCCAAATCTGCATATTATGGTGTTAGGCTTCTCGGCGATTCAGCTAAATTTATTTGACAATTGATAACTGAAATGACTATTCAATGGTATCCTGGCCATATTGCGAAGGCCGAACGAAATCTGAAAGAACAACTGAAACGAGTTGATGTAGTTTTGGAAGTTCGAGATGCTCGTATCCCACTAACTACTAATCATCCCCAGGTATCTGAGTGGGTGGGTACTAAAGCACGAGTTTTGGTATTAAATCGGATGGATATGATTCCTGTGGAAGTTATGAAAAGATGGCAGGAATGGTTTGAAGGTGAGGGACAAGTGCCTTATTTTACTAATGCTCGGTTGGGTGATAGAGTGAAAAATGTGGCCAAGGCAGCGCGGGATGCTGGCCGTGCTGTTAATCAGAGACGGCGCGATCGCGGGATGTTACCTCGCCCTGTCCGTGCTGTGGTAATTGGTTTTCCTAATGTTGGTAAGTCTGCTCTTATTAATAGACTGTTGAAGAGGAAGGTTGTTGAAAGTGCGAGGCGTGCTGGTGTGACTAAACAATTAAGATGGGTACGCATTTCTGATGAGATTGAATTGTTAGATGCTCCTGGTGTAATTCCTAGTAGAATTAAAAATCCAGAGGATGCGGTTAAGTTGGCTATTTGTGAGGATATTGGGGATGCTGCTTATGATAATCAAATTATAGCTGCTAGTTTGATTGATTTTTTGATGTCTCTGGAAGTAGATAGTAATGGTTTTATTTCTGCTTCTTGTTTGGATTCTCGTTATGGCTTAAAAGTGGATAATTATACAGGTGAAGGTTATTTACATGAGCTGGCAGATCGGATTCATCAAGGAGATGTTGAGCGTACTTCTAGGCGAATTTTGGATGATTTTCGCAAGGGTTTATTAGGGCAAATACCTTTGGAGTTACCACCCTATTAAATGAGAAAAAAAGATTTTCTATTAATCAGGAAGTATTTATAGCAATTCCTAAAAAGCGTGAGGTACAAAATTCTAGGTATTAGGGAACAGGGAACAAGGAAGAAAAAAGACAAGTTTATCTAACCAACTTGAGAAACTCTATATCAAGTTTATTTAATAAATAAGCGATCGCTAGAAAATTGTGTATAAGATTTTGGTAGTTGGAAAACTCCATTACCAAAAAAAGAATTATTTCCAGACAAAACCTGCGAAAAATAAAGCGTCATTAATTAATAACTATTATTTATTTATTTATGGAGTTTCTCTTCTTCCTTCTTCCTTTCTATTTGGAAATATTGGTCCAGTGGGAGCCAAAAATCTCTCTCTTGATTTTCAGGAACTTGTTGATAAATATCAATTAGAAATTCAAGGATTAATCCATATTGGCGCTCATTATGGGCAGGAATACGAAATTTATCAAAAATTAAATATAGTTAACTTAGTTTTTTTTGAGCCTCTTTCTGAAAATTTTGAAATTCTTAAAAGCCACGTTGGAGAAAATGTTAGGTTATTTCAGATCAGAAGGCTTTAGGGAATGAAAATAAAACAGTTAAAATGTATGTATAAAGTGCGAATAATGCAAGGTCATCTTCTGTTTTACAGCCTAAAAAATATTTGGAACAATATCCTGAGATTGTTTTTGATAGAGAAGAATTTGTGGAGATGGTAAGACTAGATGATATTTTAGCTGGATAAAGAAAACTATAATTTCTTGACTATTGATGTACAAGGATATGAGTTAGAAGTATTGAAAGGTAGTAGAGAAACTCTGAAAAATATTGATTATATTTTGACTGAAGTTAATCCAGATGAATTATCTGAAAATTGTGCCAGAGTTGAGCAACTAGATGAATTTATAGGAAGGTTTAATTTTCAAAGAGTTGAAACAAATTGGGAAGGAGAAACTTGGGGAGATGCTTTTTATCTAAAGAGGTAGTTTTTTGTTGAATAAGTGTTAGATTAGTAAGAATAAGAAAAGGTGGTAGTTCCAAGGTTCAGCAATTAACAATGTTCATGTGACGAGGTGCCGTTTGCGAAGCATTCCGCAGGAAAACAATTAATAATTAATAATTACCCCTTCTGAAAACGGATAGGATTCACTAAAAGGAAAATTTTTGATTTATCCCCTATCCCAGGGGNGTTTTTTGTTGAATAAGTGTTAGATTAGTAAGAATAAGAAAAGGTGGTAGTTCCAAGGTTCAGCAATTAACAATGTTCATGTGACGAGGTGCCGTTTGCGAAGCATTCCGCAGGAAAACAATTAATAATTAATAATTACCCCTTCTGAAAACGGATAGGATTCACTAAAAGGAAAATTTTTGATTTATCCCCTATCCCAGGGGAGACTTTAAGGCGTGAATTGTTGAATGAATAATTAATTGACTATCAACTCTTAATTATTAATTATTAACTATTAATTATTAATTATTCGGTAAAATCTTACTCTAAATCTCAGCGATCGCTTCTATCTATATTCTCCAGTTGTTATATTTTTTAGTTGAACAAAAAGTCATGCATGAGGACGAGTTAACCCATTTAATTACACAATATCATAATTTTTTGGAGAATGCAAGGGTAAAACTTTCCTACGGCTGATTTTTTCTGGTGGTGCTTCACAAGATGAATATTTGGAGCAGAAGTTGAATCGAAACTACTATTTTTCCAAGATATATCTATTCATAAAAGTGGGATGCTATAGCAATTCCCAAAAAGAGTGAGGTACAAAATTTTTTTTGCTTTGGTGAGTAGAAAATTAGAGGAGTATGAAGATAAGAGACTGTTTGTAAAGTTTTGTAAGGGAAAGCGATCGCCATAACGCAAAAGGTAAGACAATGATAATTGTAATGATTTTCCCTCCTATNTAGGTCTGGAAGTGTCGATACAACAGAAGTTATTAATGGTATTTTCGTTGCTTTACACAACGGCTGTACATGGCGGGCACTTCCTCATGATTGACCACCTTGGCAGACCGTAGCTACATATTTTTATCGTTGGCAACGCAGTGGAGTATGGAAAGAAATCAATCATACGTTACGTTTGCGTAGCATTCGGTAGGAAAGAAAAGTCAGAATCAAACAAGGAAGAACTGAAGAACCATCGGCGGGTATAATTGATTCACAGTCGGTAAAAACGACTGAAAAAGGGGGATTAGAGGTTATGATGCTGGTAAAAAGGTAAAAGGAAGAAAACGACACATATTGGTAGATACTCAAGGGTTGTTACTGAGTGTAGTTGTACATACTGCAAATATAAAGGATACACAAGGAGCTAAGTCTGTATTTCTTCAAGCTAAACATGATGCCCCGAATCTGAAAATTGTTTGGGCAGATCAAGGTTATAGAGGAAAACTAGAGAAATCAGTGGCANGCGAGGGCGCGGCCGTAATCGTAGACTTTCTTGCATATTATGAAGAACATCCTCACAATAGGGAAGCTTTGGTTGATATTTCCATGATTCGTTTAATGTTAAAACGGTTAGGGTTGGCGGAGCAAGTGCGGCAGCTATATCGCTACTAATACTTCATAATTCTTTACAAACAGCCTCTAAGAAAAATAACTGTACTTCATAACTGTGGGAATTACTATATTGTATAAGCTACTCAACAAAAGGTTTGCTGGACTTGATAAGATTACAAATAGGATAAGAATATTGCCTCCGGAACCAGTCAAAGTTGTGATGGAGGAAAAAATTAATACAGAAGGATAAATTATGAGCGATTCAATTATCAAATTAGTCGATGACTTACCCACTGGTGGGATTACAGTCTCCGCATTACGCGCCTTAGATTTCGTCGTACCTGGTGAATGGAATAATTTAGTTGGTTTTGAAAATACAGTTCGTGAAATTACTGGAGAAGAAAAATCCAAAAAGATTCAAAAAATTAGTGAACGTGCTTTGTGGATATATAACGACGAATCTCAAGGTTATCAAGATGCCATCTGGACTTACCAAAGTCTAGATAAAGCTGATGCTGCTCTAGGTGCTACAGCAATGGCAAATAAAATTGGTGAAAAAATCTCTTTCCTGAGTTTTCTGAATAAGTTAACTCCATCAGCAGATACAACTCAAGCAATAGATTTATCCATCAAAATAGTAGCGGAGTTGGTTGCTTTTTGCAAATTGAATGGAATGCCAACTATGGATAGTTTAGGTGATTTTTCGGCAGCTTTGGCAGAAGAATATAGTGGTCCTTCTTTAATGCGAATGGTTGCTTTGGTTTGTTTCGATGGGTTGATTCCTCTAGGACCTGATTTTGTTAATCGTGTGGGAGATATTATTGGGGGCATGAGTTCTGCTGGTTTACAACAAAATCCTTTATTTCAGAGGGTAAATAATTTGATTCCTGGTGATGGTACTCAGGGTAAACTTGATTTTATTGGTAATAGTTTTGATGCGGTTAGGGGTTGGATGAGTAATTTAGTTTCGTCGCGAGGATTAGACCCTCAAATGATTATTGATAGTTTACAAAATTTTGTAGATATTGCTGATGATAAGTTGGATTATTTGGCGGCATTTATTGATATGACAACTAATTATTTTGAACATACTGGTGTTCAAACTGTAGCTCGTCGTTTGATCCTTCAAGCTGCTGAGGAAGTTTAAAAAGTCATAACTAAAGTAGGTTGGGTAAAGCTCTAGGGCAACCCAACCAAAATATAATTATTATATCGCTGCTTTCTACGGTTCATGGCGACAAGCCTTGTTCCTTATTCCTCTAACTATAGCAGCAGATTTTTACTACGCTTTATTACCCGCGTGTCGTTATTCAACCAGCCGTTAAAACGGGCGCTGTGTACTTCGGACCGTTATTTTTTAGGTTTCTAACCCTTAAGCGGAGACATACGCCCCAAACTTTGCCCCATTAAAACAGAAGCAAGATCTGAAGAAATCTCATTAAATACGCCTTTTTGGAAGAGTAGGATATTTAGAGCCACCGTAGGCGAAATGTCCCATTTCTTCACCTTTTTTAATGGGAATAGGCATACCACCTGGTGAAACGAATATTGATTCGTTGTGAATCAGTGAGGGCATAATGCGACTAATCGTGTTTAAGCCAACAGCGACTAAGCCAACATAACCGTATTGTTCTGTTTCGATAATGTAATAAGCACGGTGAAAATCCTCAAAAATACTGAAATCCGTGAAGCTTTCTGCCATATTTCTGGAATTAGACCACTCTGTTTCATCGCTCAGACCATTATAAATTCCAGGCAGATCTTGAGACTCTACAATCTTTCCATTTACTGGGGAATGGTAATGATGATAGTTGTATGGCATTAATGCACAGGAGACGGCGGTTCCTCCCTCAAAATATTGGGCATATTTAGAACCAGCAAATAGTTCAGCAACATTGATTTGCCTGGTTTTGACTTTCAGGCTAGTGGTGAGAGTCAAATCAGCTTCTAGGAAGTTAATTTGAGAGTCCGTTGAAGCCACTACAATGGAATCATCTTGAGGGTCTGCGATTGGACGTGGATTGGCAGATAGATTTAACTCGCGGGTGAAAAATTCATTAAAAGAATTGAAACCCCAATCAGGATAAATATAGTCTTCCATTCCAGTTGTGGGGTCATTAAGCCAGTCTTCAATGTAGACGGTTGAATCAGGACTATCCATAAATTGACCACGGATCAGGATAAATTCTTTAGTCCAATCGAAGATTTCACAAGTATATTGACGGGGATTAGCACTCTTACTTTTCAAGTAATTTAAGAAATAGAGAGCAGCAGGGTTATCACGATAGAAATAGGTGAAAGGTAAAATTCCGCCTAATTCTCCGTCTGGACTAGGCAAAAAAGTAAACCAGGCACGAAAGTACAGAAGAAAATCATCGATACTTGTACCGAACCAAAGATTTTTTATCCCTTCTGGCTCAATAATGGGAACCACATTGGCAACAGCCTGGTTATAGGCTGCCTCGACGACAGGATTACTTAAAATTACCTGAAGTTTGTCCATGTGCTGGTCCATCTCCGGGGTCAGTAGTGGATTGGTATAAAGGATTTCCTTCAAAGAATTGAAGGTTTCATCTCTATCACTTCCCTATCCGTATCTAGACATTCGTTTTTCTCCTCAAAATCATTGAGCCGTTAGTAATTTATCAGGGTGCAAATAATTGCGCCTCAGCGTCTTAGCCAAGTTTTCCTGCTATTTTTGTCCTTTTCGTTCAAACGTTCAGGGTGAACACTAGGGTGATTTTACAGTGTTTTCCCTTTAAAATATCATGTCAAGTTTTTTTTGTCAACCCCATTTTTCAGTTATCAGTTATCAGTTTAACCGGACAAATAGTAAACTTTTGTTCCTGATTTAATTTAGCTCGTAGTTTGGCTCTAGCCCTTAAATATTGGTTTAAGGGGCTAGAGCCAAACTACAAACAAAAGAATTATTCTCACTAATTTTTAGTAAACCCATAATTAAGGCGATCGCTTCTTTAATCGGAAATCTCTTAATATTAATTCTGCTGACAAAGGTAATAAGCTAACCGCTGAATGCTGAAAGCTTAACTTTTCAGTTATCAGAGTTTCTCCTAATATTGCCTAGGCTTATTTTAGAGTTTTCCTAGTTGTGTAATTTAATTTTGCTGTTAAGTTAGGGAAATATTGCTTTTTTGGCTTAATTGATTTTCGTATATATGAGCGCATCTTTCCCATTATACTTAATAATACCATGTTAAGTTTTTTTGTCAACCACCTTTTTTCAGTTATAAGGTATCAGTTATTAGTCTCGTAGTAAGATTTGAACAATAAGATAAATATTTAAGGGGCTAGAGCAAAACTACAAACATATTCTAACTAATTTTTAGTAAATCCATAATTAAGGCGATCGCTTCTTTTAAAAGTCTTTCTTCTTGTGCATAAGTTATTTTCTGATTGCTCTAAAAATATCCTACGAAAACTTCAAAATTAGCATATTGCTATAAAGTAGAGAGAATAGGATATTTTTTATTAGAGGATAACAAAATTGCTTTCACAAAATCCGATTGTCACATTTACGATTCTTTTATTAGTAATTTTAACTCTCCCCCCTCTGTTTGAGCGTCTCCGACTTCCTGGATTAGTGGGTTTATTAGTAGCAGGAATTGTTTTAGGTGGAGATGGATTAAAATTACTCGACCCAGAAACAGAGACAATGAAGTTATTATCAGATATTGGAAAAGTTTATCTGATGTTTGTTGCTGGCTTAGAAATTGATTTAGCAGAATTTAAAAAACANTAATTTTAACTCTCCCCCCTCTGTTTGAGCGTCTCCGACTTCCTGGATTAGTGGGTTTATTAGTAGCAGGAATTGTTTTAGGTGGAGATGGATTAAAATTACTCGACCCAGAAACAGAGACAATGAAGTTATTATCAGATATTGGAAAAGTTTATCTGATGTTTGTTGCTGGCTTAGAAATTGATTTAGCAGAATTTAAAAAACATAAAGACCGCTCTCTTGGTTTTGGTGTTGCGACTTTTTTATTCCCTATTATTACTGGTACATTAGTTGCAAAAATATTTGGTTTAGGTTGGAATGGTGCAATTTTAACAGGTTCTTTACTTGCTTCTCATACTCTTTTAGGTTATCCGATAGTACAACAGTTGGGTGTAGTAGGAAATCAAGCAGTTACTGTAACAATTGGGGCAACTATTTTTACTGATATTGCAGCTTTATTAGTCTTAGCAATTTGTGTGTCAATTAATGCTGGTAATTTTTCTGTAATTAGTCTGACAATTCAATTGGGAAGTTTGGCTATTTATTCCGTTGTAATTCTCTGGGGTTTTCAATGGCTAGGTAAACAATTTTTCCGGCGAACTACTAATCAAGAAAGTAATCAATTTTTATTTATTTTGTTGGTTGTTTTTATTGCTGCTTTAGGTGCAACTGTGATTAATGTTGATAAAATTGTTGGTTCTTTTCTGGCAGGTTTAGCAGTTAATGATGTAGTGGGTAAAAGTCTGGTTAAGGATAAAATAAATTTTGTTGGGAGTGTTTTATTTATTCCTTGTTTTTTTGTTAATATGGGATTACTGCTGGATATTTCAGCTTTTATCAATACATTTTTAACTAGCTTTGAGTTAACTTTATCAATTATTCTAGGTTTGCTAGGCAGTAAATTTTTAGCTGCTTTTTTTGCCCAAAAAATTTATCACTATAATTGGAATGAAACTATGAGTATGTGGTCTCTGTCGATGCCACAGGTAGCAGCTACTTTAGCTGCTGCATTGGTGGGTGTGCAAGTAGGGATATTGCCAGAGACTATATTTAATAGTGTAATTTTTCTGATGTTAGTAACTTCTATTTTAGGTCCGATTCTTACTGCTAAGTTTGCCAGTAAACTTTCTTTGCCAGAGGTAGATATTGAATCAGATCAATCTTTGATTTGGTGGGAAACTCATCAACAAATTCCAGAGGGTTTTACAGAAGACGTTGATGAAAATTTTAACCATAATTTTGTGGTATTAGTGCCAGTCTATTTTTCTCCATTACAAACAAAATATTTGATTGAAATGGCAGCAATGTTGGCAAAGCATGAAGCTGGTTTAGTAATTCCTTTATCCTTAGTAAAAGGTTATCTAAAGATGGATTCCCCTCAGTTAAATATAGCTTTACAGCAGAGTTATCAAAGATTAAATTCTGTTTTAGACATTAGCAAAAATTTTCAAATTGACACTACTCCAGAAACTCGAATTTCTGATAATTTTGCTAAGACTATTAGTCGCACAGCACGAGAAAAAAATGCTAGTTTAATTGTTATGAGTTGGGGCAAGAATACTGGTATTAAAGCTCGTTTATTTGGAAATATAATAGACCAGGTATTTTACTCTGCTCATTGCCCGGTAGCTGTGATGCGTTTGTTGGAAGAACCGATTAATATTCATCGGATTTTAGTACCTGTTAAAAACATTACGCCTCAAGCATTAAGAACTGTGAGATTTGCTCAACTTTTTGCTGATACTATCAAGCTTCCGTGACTATACTTCATGTGTGCGATCGCCAAACTCCTGAAGCACAAATTAATAAGTTTTATTCTCAAC
>NZ_LGSU01001337.1 GCF_002260545.1 Hydrocoleum sp. CS-953
CTATAACGCACGGTCCTAGTTGTCTGGGAAGCGATCGCTTTTTTCGACGTGCCGTTTTTTTTTGGGAGTGCTTCAGGGAATGCTTAATTTTGATGGTTGTCTGAGAGGCGATCCTTATATCTCTAAGTTTTGGTTATAGGTTGTGGCTGTTTAGTTTGAAAATTTTAAATATTGTCAGGGGTTGATAACAAATTAGAGGAAATTTTGTCGGATTTGCTTAACGAGGTTTCAAGATTTTCAGCTTTTTGGTTCGGTTGTGTGGTAGTCTGAAAGACTTAACAATCCAAAGGGCTGTTATTGCTTAATTAAATTTTGACCCTGGAAATCCTGATTATATCGTTGTTTTGAGAAGAAATTTTGTTGATTTTTTCTGCCATGAATGACTAATTTTTTCCCCTTCCTGTTATGGCAGTTTGATAAATTAGCTATTTTGTGGTAAGGAGAAATAATCCGTATATCCGTGGCATAATCCGTGTGAGCGCTTTTTTGGATGCTTTGAAAATTAGATAAAGTTATAATTTTCTGATTTTGGTTTTAATATTTTAAACTTTACCATTTTGGCGCGACTGTTAAATAGGGAAATTTTTTGAGGTTGGTTAACGAGATTTCAAGATTTTTAGCGCTTTTTTCGCTTTTGTGATATCCTATACTTATGATATTCTTTGGCTATCTTATATCTTAATTGATTTTTATAGCCGTTAATTCCTATTCTGTCGTTGTTTTGGGCGATATTTCTTTAAATTGTCTTTGCTCAAAATGACTTTTTTTTCTCTGCCCGTTTTTTGCTGTTTTGACAAAGTATTCATTTTATGATATTAAAGCTGATTTTTTTTTGAATTTAGATTTATTATGTTGAATAATTAGTCTATAGTAGGTGCGAACAGCTCCTAATGATTTGATTCTACCACAGTTGCTTTGAGGATGCAACCCTAATTCTCTTTTAGGCGCGATTTTTTTGAGTGCTTCACAGAATGAAAATTGTCAGTAGTTCAGGAAAGTTGTATGGAAAAGGAAATTTCGACATTTTCTTGGGAGAGATATACGAGAATAAAGATTTTCAGTAGTCAAGGGAGGTGGGATGGAAGAGGCGATCGCCACTTTTTCTATAGGTGCTTCAGAGAATAAAGATTTTCAGTAGTCAAGGGGGGTGGGATGAAAGAGGCGATCGCTACTTTTTCTGGGGAGAGATATACGAGAATGAAAATTTTCAGTAGTTCAGGGAAGTTGTATGAAAAAGGAAATTTCGACTTTTTCTGGGGAGAGATATACGAGAATGAAAATTTTCAGTAGTCAAGGGAGGTGGGATGGAAGAGGAAATTCCGACTTTTTCTCGGGGTGCTTTACCGGATGAAAATTTTCAGTAGTTCAGGGAGGTGGGATGGAAAAGGAAATTCCGACTTTTTCTCGGGGTGCATTTTCAGTTATCAGCTTCTTCAGTTATCAGTTTTTTCAGTTTTTTTGATGATGGAAAATAAGATTTTAGCAATCTCATCTGCATCTTTTCAGTTATCAGTTGTCAGTTATCAGTTATCAGCCTTTTTAGTTATTAGTTATCAGTTTTTTCAGTTATTTTGTTTCTTGGGCTTCTTTATAAGCTATAGACATTTTTGCCCTAAAGTCAGCTTGAGATATTCCTCCATTTGCTTCTGCTATATTGGCTCCAATAGATGTTCCACTTCTTAGGAGTTGTTTAGATAATACATATTCCTTTTTTTCTTCTGTCAAGTATTTATAAGCTTTGACTACTCTAATGGCAAATTGATAAGCTTTTTGATAGACAATACTTTTGTTTATATCCATAAACTCCAGAAAAAGCTGATAACTGATAACTGATAACTGTTCACTGAAAAAGCTGATAACTAATAACTGATAACTGAAAAGCTACCGCCACGGAGCTTTGGTTTGTCAATCCCATAATTATTTTCCCATATTGAGAGAAGTTAATATTTTCTGTTTTAAATGCCAGGTACTGCCGTGGTCTAAATGAGCAAACCAACTTTGTAGAGATTTTTGGATTTGGGTAGATTCTATTTTTCCTAGTCGGTAGTCTTTCTGTAATTGTCTTAGTCTTTTTCTAGCTATTCTTAAATTTTCGGAACGTATTCTAATGCGGTCTGGCAATACTCGAAAACCGACAAAGTTCGTTCCTGTTTTTGTTTGAAATAATTGACTTTTAATGGGATGAATTTTGAGACGGAGGTTGGCTAGGTATGCTTCGATTTTTTGTCTGGCAATGACTAAAAATTCTTTGTCGTCTGAGAATAAGGCAAAGTCATCGACGTAGCGTAGATATTTTTTTACTTTTAGTTTTTCTTTGATGAAATGGTCGAAGTTATTTAGATATAAGTTGGCAAAAAATTGACTGGTTAAGTTTCCGAGAGGTAAACCTTTTATCCGGTTTGCTGAAGTGAGTAGTTCGTCTCCGGGAAAATTCGTTAATACTGGGATTTGTTGGTTACTTCCATCAATAATTTTGTCGATTAACCAGAGGGTGTCTTGACATTTTATTTTGCGACGAATAATTTATTTGAGAATTTGATGGTCGATGCTAGGGAAATATTTAACTATATCCCACTGTAAAACGTAACGACTAGAAAGGGAAAATTTGGTGAAGCGACGCAAGGCTTTATGGGTAATGTAAAGCCATAATTTTTTTCCTCCTGATAGTTATATGTAATTTTTTCTCTGGTCGTTTCAGTTATCAGTTATCAATTTTTTTAGTTTCTAAATGTTTGGTTTTTCCGTTGGAAATGCTCCCCAAACGTTCCATGCTGCGCAACGTTAACCTAAACAACCCAACCTACATTATATGTTATTGCAAAGGATATATTTTAACCATCATTTCTTACTATAGCTTACATTAATTAATGTAGTGGACTGTTTCAACTAAAATAGTGCATTAGGGAGTAGGGTCGGAGGGTCGGAGGGGAGAAAGATTGTTGTTGGGTTTTTCCGTTGGAAATGCTCCGCAAACGTTACTCAACCCAAGAACAATCTATTGCAACATTTAAGATGAAACAGTCTAGTAGGGTGTGTTAGCGGAGCGTAACGCACCATTTTTTAAGAAGGTTTAACCCATCAATTTTGAGGGAAGCCTAACTCACACCAAAGATTACTTAATAATCAATTTTTTACACGATTTTTAAATTAATCATGGTTTTTTATAATCAATTTTTTACACGATTTTTAAATTAATCATGGTGTGTTACGACTAGCACCTAAAACACCCTACACAATTGTGAGATAAGTTTGATTATAGCTAGTAGGTAAAACCTTTAAATTTTGATTTTGTATATCGATTTCAATACCTAAAGCTTCTAGTGGCAATACTCCTAATAAAGAGTCGTTACCTCCAGAAAATTCTAAACATTCAAAAGTTTCTTCCCTTCCAAGTAGAGAAATTTTAGTATCTTGAAAAATGCGTGCTTTATTAATACCATTAGCAGTCATTACAATGGATAATTGATAATTAATCAATTCGGCTTTATTGCCTCTCCTCTTAAGGAGAAAAAAAGTGCTAGGATATTTCCTTATCTTCAATCCGATGGTTTTAACTAGAGGTAATTATCCATTATTCATTATCCATTATCAATTAATGAAATCTACTTCTTTGAGAATTTCTAATCCTAATCTAGCGATCGCTTCTGTTGCTAAAAAGAAAGTTGTAACTCCCTTATCTACCAAACCATCCTTAAGAAAAATAGAACGTACTTTGTCAGCCTAAGTTTTTATTATAGGTTTGTGGTTTTTGGTTTAAAAGTTTTAAATATTGTCAGGTTTTGATGACAAATCAGGGAAAATTTTGCCCGATCTGGCTAACGAGTTTTCAATATTTTCAGCTTTTTGGTTCAGTTGTGTGGTATTCTGAAAGAAGGAAAAATCCAAAGGATAGTTATTGCTTAATTGAATTTTAAGGCTGGAAATGCTTATTCTATCGTTGTTTTCAGAGGAAATTTTGTTGATTTTTTCTGCCATGAAAGACTAATTTTTCTCCCTTCCTGTTATAGCAGTTTGATAAATTAGCTGTTTTGTGGTATATAGGGGTAAAAAGTTTATATCTATAATATAGCGCTCCGGGAACAGGGAACATAAAACAAGCAATAGTGAGAATAAATTGCCGATAATATAAAGCTTTGAGCAGCTTGGACACCTCCTGCAATTTGTAAAGCGTGCCAGCGCACATTGCTATATATATAGATGGCTAATGTTGGGTTTCATTGTTGAGGTTGACCCAATGTCATTTCAGTTATCAGTTAGTCTCCTATCGGAGGAACTGCGTTTTTTCGTATAGGGAATGCTCCGCTTTCCATGTCGCGGAGCGAAACAGCACCTCCTGCTGTTTGCGCAGCATGACAAACGGAAACCAGGAGGCTTGAAATACGGAATATTCTTCTCTTGGTCGATTGGATATGGCGTTTCGCTGCGCGACATATAAAGCGTTAGCGTTAGCGTTAGCGTTAGCGTTAGCGAAGCTCCTCTGCAAGAGGCAGCTCCTCTGCAAGAGGCAGCTCCTCTGCAAGAGGCAGCTCCTCTGCAAGAGGCAGCTCCTCTGCACTCTTCGGGAGACCATTCCCTCCGGGACGCTTTCCTACGGAATGCTCCGCAAACGACCGCTTTTTTATCCCCTTAAAAGAGGAGGCTATTAACCAAAATTTTTCGGTCAAAAATTTCATCTATGTAGTCAAAAGCTTATACCTATATATATAGATAATGTTGGGTTTCGTTCCTCAACCCAACCTACTTTAACTACTTTAACTAACAACTTAATCCGTACATCTTAATCCGTACATCCGTGCCATAATCCGTGTGAGCTTACTTCCTCCTTATTAAAGAATAGGATAAAGTTGAAAAACATCTCCAATAATAAAAAATAAAATCAATTATTTCCTCTTTTTATATTATTTTTGAATTAATTATGGTGCGTTACGGCTAGCGCGTAACAAACCCTACCAGACTGTTTCATCTAAAATGGTGCGTTAGATTGAATTCAAAAGTCAAAAGTCATGCATTCAAAAGTAAGAATTTTCAAGTTAAAATCTATTGCACAGTTTTAGCTGTGTCACGCTACTACAACTACTTCTTTCTTACTTTTTCCCTCCTTCTTCTTCCTTCTTCCTTCTTCCTTCTTCCTTCCCCCTAAGAAACTCATCCCTTAAAGCAGACAAAACAGGACTTGGTTTTTGCGCTTGTAAATTTTCTGGTTTATTCCAAGTAAAAGGAGCTAACTTTGCAGCAGACATCCACAATAACTTTTTTGCCCTAGTCATTGCCACATATAATAACCGAAATTCTTCAGCCATTTTTAAATATCCTGCTTGTTCCCAAGCTTCTGAAATATCTGGTAAATCTTCCCCTTGCAAACTCGCCCGAATTTGCGCCCTTGCAACTTCAGCTAAGTCAAAATCTCCCAAAAAATTAGCCTGGGGTAAAACTCGTAAATTACCAGGAATTATATTTTCATGCAAAAAAGGTAGAAAGACAAAATCCCAATCTAACCCCTTAGACTTGTGCATCGTAATAATAGTAAGTTGCTGAGGACGAGTATAATATTCCTCTGCATTTTCCTCCACTTCCACAGATTCAAATCTCTCAGAATTTACAATTTCACTTAACACTTCCAACATAGAATTCATCGAACTATTACCAGCAATTTGTTTAGCAACTCTTTCTGCTAACTTATCAGCAGTTGCCAAATCTGACTGTTCATAATTTAAAGCCAAAGCCAAAAAAGAAATTAACTGATATAAAGGTAATTCAGATTTTGCTCTAAGCAAACTACGACAAAAATCTCGACATTTNTAATATTCCTCTGCATTTCCTCCACTTCCACAGATTCAAATCTCTCAGAATTTACAATTTCACTTAACACTTCCAACATAGAATTCATCGAACTATTACCAGCAATTTGTTTAGCAACTCTTTCTGCTAACTTATCAGCAGTTGCCAAATCTGACTGTTCATAATTTAAAGCCAAAGCCAAAAAAGAAATTAACTGATATAAAGGTAATTCAGATTTTGCTCTAAGCAAACTACGACAAAAATCTCGACATTTACGCACCTTTTCTGACTGATACGGATCGAGAGGACCAGGATAAAGAAATTGCTCTAATTGAGAGGCAAAACTATTATAATCTTGCTGCGGAATTAAGTGGCGATCGCCTAAAACTTTCAAAGCAGATTTTAAATAATCTGGAGAATGAGGGCGGTCAATAAATTGTATTAATGCTAATATTTCTGCCGGAATTTGAGAGTGACGTGCCCCTTGAGAAACGTCCTGTATTTTAATACCATATTTTCCTAAATCAAGTTCAACTCCATACTTTCCAGGATT
Organism: Hydrocoleum sp. CS-953; assembly: GCF_002260545.1. Taxonomy (GTDB): domain Bacteria; phylum Cyanobacteriota; class Cyanobacteriia; order Cyanobacteriales; family Microcoleaceae; genus Trichodesmium. The sequence continues at coordinate 6,332 of NZ_LGSU01001337.1, forward strand.
ACTAAAAGTATCTGCAATAAATTGACCTTGTTTATTTTCCCTTACTAATACAGCAAATTTACCTTCGGGATTTTCTTCAAACAAATTAATTATCCGTTTACCCATTAATTCAAGTGTTTGATAAATATCTCTAGGTTCATATATTTCTAAACCACTTCCAGTAGCTAGAGGATTATAATTATTTCCTAATTCTTTAACTTTTACAGGATGAATATTTTGGTCTCGAAACGGTTTTTCCTTTCCTGCTAACTTTGAATTATTTACCCACTTCAACACAAAATTAGCTGCATCAATAATTATCTGACAACTACGACCTGCTTGCTGCATAACTGCCAATTTTTCTAACTCTTCACAGTCTTGACAAAATCGCCGAAAATCTATTGGATCTGCTGGAGTAAACGTAGAATTAATTGCTTGATTTGGGTCTCCCACCCGCATCAAATTTAGATGACTTAATTTTGATAATTTTTCTTCCTGCTCAATAGAATTAAAATCTAAATTACTATCATTACTTTCCCTAGAAGTAGCCAGAATTTCTAATAACTTAGTTTGCAAAGGAGTAGAATCTTGAGCTTCATCTTCAAACACCGCAAAAACTTGATTTTGCCACATTTTTCTAGCACTTTCATTTTCCAATACCCGTAAAGCAGCCAAAATCATTTCATCATAATCAATTAATTGCCTTTCCCTCAATATTTCCTGATATATTTGATATAAACTAGCAGCAATAGTCAAAACTTGATAATTATCATTATTTTGTTCTCGTAGCTGCCATAAATATTCAGGTTTAATACCAGAACTTTTTGCTTGTTGAATTGCTTTCCAAGCTAATTGAGGTAATACTTCAGTCCGTAAAACAGACTGCCTTCTTAAACGTTCCGTTTCCTCTCCATCAAACTGACTTCCTTCAATTAAAAGTTGATAAAGTCTTGGGTTATTAGCNCAAAACTTGATAATTATCATTATTTTGTTCTCGTAGCTGCCATAAATATTCAGGTTTAATACCAGAACTTTTTGCTTGTTGAATTGCTTTCCAAGCTAATTGAGGTAATACTTCAGTCCGTAAAACAGACTGCCTTCTTAAACGTTCCGTTTCCTCTCCATCAAACTGACTTCCTTCAATTAAAAGTTGATAAAGTCTTGGGTTATTAGCAATCCAACTTTCTACACAACTGCGAGTTATCTTATTACTAGGAGTAGGCAAAATTAAATTAGAATTTTCTAAATCTAACCCAGATAATTCAGGATAACGTAAAGCAATACTTAAAGCCAAACCATGCAAAGTATGAACAACAAAACCGCCTTCAGGTAAAGATAAATCCTTTAAATTTTTGCGAATTTTAACCCTAATATTAGTAGCTGCTGAACGAGTAAAAGTAACAACAATTAATTGATAGTGACTATGTAACTTATAACGAGCGATCGCTAAAGCTGCTGCTGTTGCCATCCCATAAGATTTTCCTGCTCCAGGAACTGCCGATACTGCCAAAGGTCCCCCTTCCCAGTCAGCCATTTGTTGTTGCCCTGGTCGCAAATTAAAACAAATTTTTTGAATTGTTTGTTCTCTTAAAGCGGCTATAGATAAACCATTTTTTGTATCTTTAGAATTAGTTTTAATATCAGTAGATGGAAGTGTAAAATTATCGTCAAAATCGTCAGTCACCTTATTTTAAATCGCAAGTTAAAATTCAAGATTTAGCAATAAAAACTAATGTTTATTTCTTCACAAATAACCATTCAGCATCAGCTATTAGCTGTCAACTTTTGATAATAGGAGGAGTTTCTTAATTGATAATTGGTAGTCCTGCATGGTAATGGTGAGGATATATATTTTTTAATTTCTCCCCATCTCCCCATCTCNTTAGCTGTCAACTTTTGATAATAGGAGGAGTTTCTTAATTGATAATTGGTAGTCCTGCATGGTAATGGTGAGGATATATATTTTTTAATCTCTCCCCATCTCCCCATCTCCCCATCTCCCCACACTCCCGGTGCTTCCTTTACCATTACTATGCACCACCACCAATTGATAATTACATCTGGTTAAAACCCTGATAAAATTGAATATAAGGAAATATCCTAGCACTTTTTTTCTCCTGAAAAACAGAAGCTTTATATCTTTAATTTTTCGTTAAAAGCAATTGAAAAATTGAGGAAATTAAAAGTTATTGTCAAAGTAAGCTTATTTAAGCTTAGAAAGAATTATTCATTTTTCAGAACTGCCAAAAAAATATTTAGGGTTTGCTCAAAAAAGCAGAGTCTAGGGGGAGGGAGTCTGGGAAGTTTAGGTAGTGTGGGAAGATAGATAAAGTAGGAGGAATAATTATTCCTTGATTTTTCTGCCATAGCTAGCCTAAAATGGTAATTTTTTGAGCGTTTTCGGCTGAAACAAACGCATTTTTTTTCTACCCAAAAAAGGTAAGTCCCTTTATTTTTAAATGCTTTTAGATTGATTCAGCAAGTCCTATTTAATTGAAATGTATTAATCTATAGGCTCATATATTTCCTTCTTCCTTCTTCATTCTTCCTTAAACAACTAGGGGAAAATGAAGGTAAAAAGTAGTGCCTTTCCCTGGAGTTGATTCAAAAAAAATATCTCCACCATGAGCATCAACAATTGTTTTCACAATAGCAGTACCTAACCCTATGCCACCCTGTTTTCCATAACTTACAAAAGCTTCAAATAAATTCTTCTGAATTTCTTCAGGAATACCAGCTCCATTATCCGAAAATATAATTTCAACCCATTTATCTTTTCTCTGAGCTTTAATTTCTATCTTACCTTCATATTGATTGAGAGCTTCTACAGCATTAGCTAATAAATTTTGTAGGACACGGTTAATTTTGTTTTCATCAGCATTTATGATCAAACCCTCTTCAACAGAAACTGTCAATTCTACAAAAGTAGAGTCAATATAAACTTGGTTTAATTTTTTAAAGTTTTGTAATAGCTTGGCTATGTCAACTTGCTGAGAGAATAATTTTGTATTTCCCTGAGAAAAAGCAAGCACTTCTTCCGCCATATTTAACATCCTCTGAACTTGCATAGAAATTAAATCACACCACTCTTGACTTTCCTGATCTGGATGGAGTTCTTTTAACATCGAACTTGATAATTGAATGCCAGTAAAAGGGCTTCTAAAATCATGAATAATAGTGTTTACCATCTCTCCAATCAAAGCCATTTTTTCTTTATAAGCTAATTGATTGACATATTCAGTCGTCACGGTGCGCAGTCTTTGAGATAAAATACTTAATATTTTTAAAACAACATCCCCTTTTGTATTGGCTAATATATCTATTATAGAGTCATAGTAAATTTTAGCTACAGTTGTTTCCTTAAATGCAACTACTCTACCACTCCTTGGCTGTTTATCTATAATCCCTAATTCGCCAAAATAACCATTTGATTCAACTGATGTAATTACAACATAATTATTACCTTCACTGCTTTTTTTACTAACTTTAACCTCACCTTCTAGAACTAAGAATAAAGCATCTGAATCATCACCTTCTTCAAAAATCATCTCTGGCGGACTAAATTTTTTAATAATAGCAATTTGGGAAATTTGTGCAGCTTGCTCTGGTTCAAAATAGCGAATAAACTTATGTTCTTCTAGTTTCATTGGGTGGTGGGGTATAGTTTATTTTTAGGTTTAGTAGTATTAGTGATGATACATTAATCTACCATCAAAAATATCTGGTGTCAAAAATTGTAAGTTCTATGACAAAACAAAATTTTAAGACTAGGAATTGAAGAGTGAGCTAGTATAAAGATTTTTCGGACCTTTTTTAAGTATTCCACTCCTAAGACTCTAGAGTACCTAGAGCAAGAAGGTGGTCAAACAACATTGACTTATCGTCCTATCGGTATCCGTGGTAC
>NZ_LGSU01001338.1 GCF_002260545.1 Hydrocoleum sp. CS-953
GGCAAATACCAAATAATGCTTTAATAATATACTTGGAATCGAGCCAAGCTACCTATTTTACAGAAGTCAGAAGTATAGAGCTTTTGAAATGGCTTCAGCTATTAGTTAAGGATTTCTTGTAAAAACCGGGTTTCTTTGCGTAAGTCATAAATTAATCAGATTTTGGGTAAAAAATCTGATAAAAATATTTATACATCAATCAAAAACTTAAAAAATGAATGAAGAACAACGTCGAGCATACTGGCGTGCTAATACAGCATTAATCAGAAACTTGCTAATAGTTTGGGCTTTAGTTTCCATTGTTTTTAGCATTTTATTAGTCCAACCCCTAAATGCAATTCAATTTTTCGGTGTCCCCTTCGGTTTTTGGATGGCACAACAAGGTTCAATTTATGTCTTTGTAATCTTAATTTTTACTTATGCCATTCAAATGGATAAACTCGATAAAAAATACAACATGGACCAACTTGATCAAAAATCTAATACCGACAGGAGAGACTAAATGACTGTAGAAGTCTGGACATTTATACTCGTTATTATTTCCTTCATGGGTTATCTGTACATTGGATGGCGATCGCGAGTCAAAGATAGTAAAGGTTTTTTCGTCGCTGACCAAGGTGTACCTGCTATTGCTAATGGTGCTGCTACTGGAGCTGACTGGATGTCTGCTGCCTCATTTATTTCAATGGCGGGATTAATTTCTTTTTTGGGTTATGACGGTTCGATCTATCTGATGGGATGGACTGGCGGTTTTGTACTATTAGCACTGCTACTCGCCCCATACCTGCGGAAGTTTGGTAAATATACAGTTCCTGATTTTGTAGGCGATCGCTACTACTCAAATGTTGCCCGTATCGTTGCAGTTATCGCTGCTATCTTTGTCTCCATGACTTACGTTGCGGGGCAAATGCGCGGTGTCGGTATTGTTTTCAGTCGCTTTTTGCAAGTTGATATTGGTACTGGCGTTGTTATTGGCATGATTATTGTTGCCTTCTTTGCCATCTTAGGTGGAATGAAAGGCATCACTTGGACTCAAGTCGCCCAATATACCGTACTTATTGTTGCTTATCTGATTCCAGCTATTGCTATTGCGACAAAAATTACGGGTATTCCCATTCCTCAATTGGCTTTTACCTTCAGCGATATCGTCGAAAAACTGAATCAGGTTCAGGTAGACTTGGGTTTCCAAGAATACAGCGCTGCTTTTACCAACAAAAGTATGCTGGATGTTTTGTTTATCACTATTGCGCTGATGGTGGGAACTGCTGGTTTACCTCACGTTATTGTTCGTTTCTACACGGTGCCTAATGTAAGAGCTGCTCGATATTCTGCTGGTTGGGCATTATTGTTTATTGCCATCTTGTATACAACTGCTCCTGCTTTAGCTACTTTTGCCCGATATAACTTAATTGACAGTTTACACAACAAAACTTTGGAGGAAGTGCAACAGTTAGACTGGGCGACAAAGTGGAAAAATACAGGTTTATTAGAATTTACCGATAAAAATAATGATGGTAGCTTCCAACTAACTCCAGATATAGAGACTAACGAAATTAGGATCGACAGAGATATCATTGTTTTGTCTACTCCAGAAGTAGCTAAACTCGCTCCTTGGGTTATTGCGTTAGTGGCAGCAGGAGGATTAGCTGCTGCTTTGTCTACAGCATCGGGTTTATTGTTAGTAATTTCTAGCTCTATTGCCCATGACGTTTATTATCGAATGATCGATCCAGGAGCATCCGAGGCGCGACGGTTAATGGTAGGGCGGATCATGGTAGGGTTTTCTATTGCCATTGCTGGTTACTTTGGAGTTAACCCACCAGGGTTTGTTGCTCAGGTGGTAGCTTTTGCTTTTGGTTTAGCTGCTGCAAGTTTTTTCCCGGTAATTATTTTAGGAGTGTTTGATAAACGCACTAACCGAGAAGGAGCGATCGCTGGAATGGTAGTAGGTTTATTGTTTACTACTGCCTATATTATCGGTGTCAAATTTCTGGAAATGCCAACATGGTTTTTCGGAGTTTCTGCTGAAGGTATTGGCACTGTGGGAATGGTGTTAAATTTTATTGTGACTTTAGTAGTTTCTCGGATGACACCTCCTCCACCATTGGAAATACAAGAAATGGTAGAAGACTTGCGATCGCCTGTAGCTGTACCTGCTCCAATTGCAGATATTGGGGAGGAAGAGTTAGATTAAATTTAAAGGGGGAAGAAGTCCAGTAGGGTGTGTTAGCGCCAGCGTAACGCACCGAAAATTAACATTGTGGTGGTGCGTTACATTTCATTAACGCACCCTACTGGACTGACACAGCTAAAATGGTGCGTGACGAAGGATGACTGAATCCTTTTCTTCGTCTGAATTTAAGCCGTATAACACACCCTACTATTTTGCACAAAATTAGCTGTGTCGGTCTACTACTGGACAGTTTCACCTAAAATGGCGCATTAGCTTTTTTCGTAATCACCCCATCTCCCCATCTCCCCATCTCCCATTTTCTAATGCACAGTTTTAGCTGTGTCATTCCACTACTGGACTTTTTAGTGTGTTTGGTGTTTATCTCGTCAGCATGGACTGTCTTTAGTGGCAGAGCAATCCATAGCAAAACAAAATGCGAGCGCATTAGGTAAGCACCTAGCGCATTATGATAAAGCAAGCAGGGATAAAGTCTGATCTTCGTAAAATAACTCGATCGCCCTAAACTCCTGACGCAACAAATTTTCAACTTGTAATGTCGAACAGTTCCCAAGGCGAATCCAAATCACTTTCGGTGGATTTCCAAATACTAAACTCAGATCGTGCATATCAGCATCTTTCGAGACGATGATTAGATCGTTGTCTTTTGCATAATCCCAAACGATTGGGTCGATTTTTGCTTTCATTCCCACATCTCGAGCATGAAGCGAGTTTGGGAAAATATCGCTCAGACGGTTTGGTAATTTAGGCGATAGATTTTCATCAAAAAGTAATTTCATAGAGATAATGGGGCTGTCATAAACCGACGCTCGCGATCAGCAGCATAAGCAATGCAGGCTTTTAAATCTTCTCGCGTCAGATCGGGAAAATCGTCAAGAATTTCAGCTTCAGTCATCTCGGAGGCCAGGTACTCAAGCACTTCATAGACTGTAATCCGCAGGCCACGGACGCAAGGCTTACCACCACGTTTTTCAGGTTCAATTGTAATGATGTCTCGGTAGTTCATAAATTGGTATAGCGCTAGGCGCTAGGGAATAGGGAATAGGGAATAGGGAATAGTAAGCTGTCAAAGGGTTTTCCTAGGTCATGCTACGCAAACAGGATTTATCAATGTCCTAACCTTTGCTTCGACTGCTATATTATAGCGCTAGGCGCTAGGGAAGTCGAATAGAGATATAAAAAACTAAACTCTAAACGCCTATCGCATACACAATAACCGATCGCCCCTGACTCAATCCACAATTGTTACAATAAAGATACAAACTTTACATAACTGGCATCTCTCTAGCAGAACATTAAGATAAGCCTATACTTTGATTTTCATTTTGCTATTTGTACAAAGAGATAGTTTAGCTACTCAAAAACTTCGATTTTTGTCTGTCTTTTGTTTTAATTTCATCTAATTTTGTACAACAAAGCCTTGAAAATGTACTAAACTGTTCCCAAATGTCAACAATAATACCAATCAAATCCTATCCTCTAACCCCATGAGTCTAGAAGAAGCCTTAAAAATGGCCGATGAAATAGTCTTTGAAAAAACAGGCCAGCATTTAGACGATTTACAAAAAGCGGTATTGCAAGGAACTTTAAAACGCAAAAGATACAAGCAAATAGCTGAAGATTTTGACTACTCTGAAAGAGAGCGCTACTCATGTAGGTTGGGTTGAGGAACGTAGCTTGCTTCCCGTAAGGGTAACCCNTAAACTGTTCCCAAATGTCAACAATAATACCAATCAAATCCTATCCTCTAACCCCATGAGTCTAGAAGAAGCCTTAAAAATGGCCGATGAAATAGTCTTTGAAAAAACAGGCCAGCATTTAGACGATTTACAAAAAGCGGTATTGCAAGGAACTTTAAAACGCAAAAGATACAAGCAAATAGCTGAAGATTTTGACTACTCTGAAAGAGAGCGCTACTCATGTAGGTTGGGTTGAGGAACGTAGCTTGCTTCCCGTAAGGGTAACCCAACATAATATAGATACAGTACAGGTTTTTTTGGGTTGCGCTGTCGCTTAACCCAACCTATAATCTCTAAAATATTCTAAGTTAAGTTAAACTGGTAATGTAATATAAAAGTGATTCAGAAACAAAAATGCCTACACTTCAGATAGAAAACTTACCTAACGACTTCAAAATCAATCTCTCGGAGTTATTATCTCGTATCAAACCTGGAGAAGAAATTATTATTTTAAATCAAGGGGTGGCGATCGCGAAGTTGGTTCCCATTTCTCTCTCATCTAAGCGAATAGCTACTTTGGGACAAGATAGAGGAAAATTTCTTGTACCGCAAGATTTTAACGAACCTTTACCCGAAGAGATTACCGAAAAACTAAATAGTGTTTACAGTCAACACTCCTCGGACTTAGATGAGAATATTGCTATGATGCAGTTTAGGAGTTTGAAAGGTGAAGAGACGTGATAAAATGTTCACCAGTAAAGCTATAGGAGAACTTACTTAAAAATGGCAAAAATTACTACGGATGAATTACCACAAAGTTTACAGACTTTATTTATAGAAGTTGAACGCACAAAAACAGCACTAACTGTTATCCATGAAGGAAAGCCGTTAGTAATTATTTATCCTGCTGTTACCGAGACTAAACGCGCTCCCTGTGGCGTAATGAAAGGAACTGGGGAAATATTAGGGGATATAGTCGCTCCTGTTGACGAACCTTGGGAAGTGTTGGAATGAAATTGGAATGAAAATTCTACTTGATACTCATATTTGGCTCTGGTATTTACTTGACGATGCACGTTTATCGCTCCAACTTCTCCAGAGCGATCGCCGATCCTAATAACGAACTTTGGTTGAGTCCAATTAGTGTTTGGGAAGCACTTGTCCTTGCAGAAAAAGGACGGATATCTGTGCAACCCGATCCTGTTANTGTTGGAATGAAATTGGAATGAAAATTCTACTTGATACTCATATTTGGCTCTGGTATTTACTTGACGATGCACGTTTATCGCTCCAACTTCTCCAGAGCGATCGCCGATCCTAATAACGAACTTTGGTTGAGTCCAATTAGTGTTTGGGAAGCACTTGTCCTTGCAGAAAAAGGACGGATATCTGTGCAACCCGATCCTGTTACATGGATTAACTTAGCTTTACAAAGTTTAGAAACTCGTGAAGCTCAAATGAATCATGCTATTGCTATTTTAAGTCGTCAGGTTGTACTACCTCATAAAGATCCCGCAGACAGATTTATTGTTGCTACAGCTATTTACTATGGGTTAATATTAGCCACGGTTGATACTAATATTATAGCTAGTTCGGCAGTACAAACACTTAGTTAGAAAATCTTGTAGAGTCGCGATCGCTCATGTAGGTTGGGTTGAGGCACGAAACCCAACATAATAGATATATTATAGAGGTTTTTGTTGGGTTGCGCTGTCGCTTAACCCAACCTACAACTTTCTAGTCGCAATGACTTGGGTATAGTAATTATCCAGATTTGATATTGTAAATTTCTTGAGGACTTCAACAATGGAATTTGTACTTAGCTTGATAACACTTATTATTGTGTCAACTTTAATCATTTGCAACCAAGAAAGACAAGTTGTCAAGTTTGAAAAAGAAAAACTGCTACCGATCCTAGATCGTTTGTATCGTAATCCCAACTCTAGAGAAAAGCACCAGCAATTCATCCAAGCTTTAGGTGCTTTAGATGCAAAAATAAAAAAATACAAGGAAGGGTGGGGCAATGGTTATTCTTACACTCCTGGTAAATTAATCACTGAAAAGCTACTCAAACACACTTCCCAAAAACCTCAAGACATCCTAGCACACGAGAGAGTTTTAGAAGTGCTTAAAAGAGCTGACTCACCTAGTGATTTGATGCTTGAGGGAATGCTAAAACATCTGGCTGTATATCCTCAAGATCGACTAGCACATCAGCGGTTAGCTATATGTGCCAGCAAAGTACAACATCTACTACAAACTGACACTGATATAATCAATCCATTGATAGATTATCTGAATACAAATCCCTTAAATTCAGGTGTGCAGAAGATTTTTATGCAGTGTGTTACACATATAATGCTGCTTTCTGAGTCTGAGAGACAAAGAATCTATGACACAGCATTGGAGATTTTGCAAGATAATCCAGCAAGCTCTACAGCCAAACAATTTGTTTTAACTATAGGTAGATGGCATTTTGGAAAGTCTAGAAAAGGTGGAAAGCCAAGTATTTATGATGAACAGCGAATACAAAATGATATTTTGGCAAGAGTAAGCTAAAAATATTGATTACAACGTACTACTCCCTACTCCCTTATGAATACAGCCAGTAGGGTGCGTTAGGCGCTAGCCGTAACGCACCACTATTAGTTCAAAAATCACCTACCTAAAAAAACGGTGGGTTATGCTTTCCTAAAAACAACGGTGCGTTACGCTTCTACTGGCTAGAAAAATCAAATCCCAATTTAGACAATGAAAATTAGAGAGATTCTACAACAAAAGCGGGAAGAAATTCTCAACCTAGCTGCTCAACATGGAGCATCGAATATCCGAATATTTGGTTCAGTTGCACGAAATGAAGAGCGGGAAGATAGCGATATAGATTTTCTTGTGGATATGGAAAGCGATCGCAGTTTACTAGATCGTATTGGTTTAATCCAAGATTTAGAAGACCTTTTAGGGCGAAAAGTAGATGTGGCAACTGTTAAAGGATTACGCGAGTCTTTCCGAGAAAGAATTATGAGTCAGGCAATACCCCTATGACAGATGATAGAATGTATTTACAAGATATCCTCGATCGCTTCAGTCGCATTGAGGTTTACACAAAAGGAGGGAAAACAGAATTTTTACAATCATCTTTGATTCAAGATGGAGTGATTCGCTGTTTTGAAGTGATAGGAGAAGCAGTCAAACTCCTTTCTCCAGAATTAAGACAAACTTATTCAGATATTCCCTGGCGAAGAATTGCTGGATTTCGAGATGTATTGATTCATAACTATGCTGGAATAAACTTGGAGGAAGTTTGGAATGTAGTAGAATATAACTTACCAGACTTAAAATCGAAAATTGTACAAATTTTATCGAAATAAATAATGAGACTTGAAAATGCAAATCTATATACTGAATTCTATAAATAGTGAGTTATGCTTTCCTAAAAAAAACGGTGCGTTACGCTTTCCTACGGAATGCTGCGCAAACGCTTTTTCCTGACGGAATGCTCCGCAAACATGTCCCGCAGGGAAACACACCCTACTGGACTGACTAGGTGTCTGGATCTCTCCTGCTCCCCTGCTCTCCCACTCTCTTACTCCCCTACTCCCTACTCCCTACTCCCTAATTATGAATACAGAAACTTGGACATTTATCTTCGTAACAATTTCCTTAATGCTTTACCTCTACATTGGATGGCGATCGCGAGTCGAAGATAGTAAAGGCTTTTTTGTCGCCGATAGAGGTATACCTGCTATTGCTAATGGTGCTGCCACAGCAGCGGACTTTATGTCGGCGGTTTCATTTATTTCCATCGCAGGAGCAGTGTCAATTTTAGGTTATGATGGTTCTTATTATGTAATGGCAGCAACAGGAGGTTATGTACTTTTGGGTTTGCTGCTTGCTCCATATCTACGAAAGTTTGGGAAATATACCTTGCCAGACTTTATAGGCGATCGCTACTATTCTAATATTGCTCGTATCGTTGCGGTTATTGCTGCCCTCATCATATCCCTAACTTTTGTTATCGGGCAAATGCGAGGTGTTGGTATTGTCTTTAGTCGGTTTTTGCAAGTCCCTATTGAAGTTGGTGTCGTTATCGGCATGGTTATAGTTGCCTTCTTCGCCATATTAGGAGGGATGAAAGGCATTACTTGGACTCAAGTCGCTCAATACTTTATACTTATTGTTGCTTATTTGATACCAGCTATTGCTATTTGTAATGCTCTGACAAATATTCCAATTCCTGAATTAGCTTTTACTTTTGGTGACATTGTAGAAAAACTGAATCAAGTTCAAGTTGACTTAGGTTTTCCAGAATATACTGCTGCCTTCACCCAAAAAACTATGCTGGATGTTCTATTTATCACTATTTCTGGTATGGTAGGTCTTGCTAGTTTACCCCATGTTATTGTTCGTTTCTATACGGTACCTAACGTGAATGCAGCCAGATATTCTGTAGGTTGGGCATTNCTTTTGGTGACATTGTAGAAAAACTGAATCAAGTTCAAGTTGACTTAGGTTTTCCAGAATATACTGCTGCCTTCACCCAAAAAACTATGCTGGATGTTCTATTTATCACTATTTCTGGTATGGTAGGTCTTGCTAGTTTACCCCATGTTATTGTTCGTTTCTATACGGTACCTAACGTGAATGCAGCCAGATATTCTGTAGGTTGGGCATTATTGTTTATTGCCATTTTTTCGACAACTGTTCCTGCTTTAGCTGCTTCAGCGCGATACAATTTAATTGATAATTTACACAACAAAACTGTGGCGGAAGTGCAACAGTTAGACTGGGCGAGAAAGTGGGAAAATACAGGTTTGTTGGAATTTACCGATAAAAATAATGACGGTCGTTTGCAGTTGACTCCAGATACAGAGACTAATGAAATCATTTTCGACCCGGATATTATCACTCTCTCTACACCAGAAATCGCTAAACTCCCACCTTGGATAATTGCATTAGTGGCAGCAGGAGGATTAGCTGCTGCTTTGTCTACAGCATCGGGTTTGTTATTAGTGATTTCTAGTGCCATTGCTCACGATGTTTATTACCGCCTGATTAACCCAGAAGCATCAGAGTCACAAAGATTAATTTTGGGTAGAATAATGGTAGTATTAGCGATCGCCTTTTCTGGTTATTTCGGCATTAACCCCCCTGGTTTTGTGATTGAGATAGCAACTTTGGGAGTTGGTATCGCTGCTGCTACTTTTTTTCCAGCAATTATTTTGGGAGTGTTTGATAAACGCACTAACCGGGAAGGAGCAATAAGTGGTATGATAGTTGGTTTGGTGTTTACAACTATCTATATTATTGGTGTAAGATTCTATGGAATGGCGACATGGTTTTTGGGGNACCCCCCTGGTTTTGTGATTGAGATAGCAACTTTGGGAGTTGGTATCGCTGCTGCTACTTTTTTTCCAGCAATTATTTTGGGAGTGTTTGATAAACGCACTAACCGGGAAGGAGCAATAAGTGGTATGATAGTTGGTTTGGTGTTTACAACTATCTATATTATTGGTGTAAGATTCTATGGAATGGCGACATGGTTTTTGGGGTTATCCGATCAGGGTATCGGTACAGTAGGAATGTTATTGAATTTTGTTGTTACCTTGGTCGTATCTCGGATGACACTTCCTCCACCATTGGAAATACAAGAGATGGTAGGAGATTTGCGATCGCCTCTAGCAGCACCTGCTCCAATTAGCGATATTGGCGAAGAACAGTTAGATTAAAATGGTGCAATAGTAGGGGCGGGTTGGAAATTAATGAATAATGGATAACATAGAATCCGATTGAACACTCGTCATTGCGACGATAGGAAGCAATCTCAGGGTTCTCACGAGATTGCTATCCGTTCCGGAATGCTCCGCAAACCTTCCACGGAGTGTAAGTCGCAATGACTTGGGTATAGTAATTATCCGGTTTTGATATAATTCCTATTAGTTTGAAAGTCTCTTGGTAAAAAGAAGAAAAAAGTGCTAGGAGATTTCCGTACTTGATTTCTATCTCTTGGTTTTAACAAAAGGTGATGGCTTTGTTGTATGAAAGTAGCTATACACCATCCATTCCGCAGCTATATCGCTCTCTTTCGCGAATATTGATGTTCTATTCATCTATTGAACAATAGTTAGGGCGGGCTAATTCAACCTCAAAGCTTTAATTGGCAAAAGTTTCAGCCCCCTCCCACATCAACATTGATGTTCTATTTATNTAGGGCGGGCTAATTCAACCTCAAAGCTTTAATTGGCAAAAGTTTCAGCCCCCTCCCACATCAACATTGATGTTCTATTTATCTATTGTTCAATAGTTAGGGCGGGCTAATTTAACCTCAAAGCTTTAATTGGCAAAAGTTTCAGCCCCCTCCCACATCAACATTGATGTTCTATTTATCTATTGT